>JAWKNW010000006.1 GCA_041391505.1 Rhodothermales bacterium | reverse complement strand
CGTCCGTCACGAGGTGCGCCTGGGAGGCCATCAGCAACAGCGCCCACTGAATGCCGAGGTGCCCCTCCCGGTTGATCCACCACTCGTTGAGGGCGTGCGCGTTGCCGCCTTCGCCGCCCCGACCGATCGTGATGGCCGGTATGCCGAGCGAGATGGGGATGTTGGCATCGGTGGATGAGATGGATAGATTGGCGTCGCCTCCCAGCGACCGCGCGCCGGCCAGCGCCCGCTGCACGAGCGGATGATCGGCCGACGTCTCGCCGGACGGTCGCTTGCCGATCGATTCGACGTTCACCGTCAGGGCTTCGCCCCGCCGCTTCAGGCTGTTTTGATGGGTGAGTCCTTCCTCGATCGACTGCTGCAGCAACACATCGATGCCCGCCAGGCGGTCCGGATTCACCGACCGCATGTCAACCTCCATCCAGGCCTTCTCGGGGATGGCGTTGACGGATGTGCCGCCCTCGACCCGGCCGATGTTGTAGGAGGTCTTCGGACCGTTCGCCGTGAAGGGATCGGCCTTCTCTACAAAAAAATGCACGATCGACGCCAGGGCATGCTGCGGATTCGCATTCCCGAAGGCGCCCCAGCTATGACCGCCCTGGCCTTCCACCGTCACGCGATAGCGATTGGACCCCAGGGCCTGGTTGATCACGTTGCCCAGCCGGCCGCCGTCGATGGCGATGAATTCGTGGATCGCTAGCCCTTCGGGGCCGAACAGATGCCGGACGCCGCGCAGGTCGCCGAGTCCCTCCTCGCCCACTGTCCCGATGAGCAGCACATCGTCCTCGAATGCGAGCTGCCGGGCTTCGACGGTGCGCATCATCGCCAGGAGCACGGCCAGCCCCCGGGTGTCGTCACCGATGCCCGGGGCGTAGAGGGTGTCGCCCTGCATGCGTACCCGTACGTCGGTGCCGGCGGGAAACACCGTATCGAGATGGGCGCCAAAGGCGATGGTTCGCGCGCGCTCCCGGCCGTCGATCCGGGCGATCACGTTGCCGACCGGGTCGATCCAGACCGAATCGGCGCCGGACGCGGCGAGCATGCCGGCGAAGACCTCGGCGCGCGGCCCCTCACCGAACGGGGGCGCCGGGATCTCCGTCAACGTGATGTGATCCGCGAGCGTGCGCGGCTCGATGTCGAGGACCGTCTGAAAGGCTTCCTGCATGGCCGGATGGCGCCGAAGCCGCTCCATCGTCTCGGTTGCTTCGTCCGAGACGGCCGGCGGCGACGTCGGCGGCGGGGTAGCCGCCGCGGGGGGCACCGGATCCTCCTGGCACCCGGAAAGGGGCATGAAGCCGGCGAGCGCGGCGGTCACGCACAGGTTGAGCAGGACGGATCGAAGCATAACAAGGCAGGATGAATTCGTAACCCTCAAAGATACGCAATCCAGTCGGCGGGTGCGAGCGTCAGTTCATCCGCTCGAACAGCGCGCGCTCGTCCCCCACCCGCTGCAATCCGTAGGCGAGCAGGTGCATGGCGCCCATCCAGAATGCAATAACAGCAAACGACTGGGTGTATCCTTCCGCACCACCCCCGGACGACGCCGCTACGGCCCCGATCAAGGCGCCCCCGGTGAGCCGGCCGGCGGCTTTAAAGAGGCGGACCATGCCCTGCGCCACCGTCCGCTCCGTCGCCATCGCCTCGTTGAGCAGGATATAACTCAGCGCCGACCCGAGCAGCGCCGCCAGACCGAAGCCGATCAGCACTTCGCCGGCGTAGAATACCAGCCGGTCTCCCTGCGCCCACCCCATAACCGCGAGCCCCAGCGCCGTGAGCGCGGTGCCGGCGAGCACGATGGTGCGGGAGCCGATCCGATCGATGAGCCGGCCGCCGAGCGGCGACCCGATCGCCAGCGCGCCCACGAGGGGCAGCAGCATGAACGAGGCCGTCCGATCGGCTACCCCGTAGAGCACGACGGCAAAGCTGGGCAAAAAGACAAAGACCGCCTCCGTCGCACCCGAACCGACGGCGACGAGGCAGGCGATCACCACCTGCCGCGAGCGAAACAGTTGCAGCCGCAGAAACGGGTGCGCTCCCCGCCGCTCGATCTGCACAAACAGCGCCATCAGGACGATCGCCGCGAGCAGAAAGGGCCCGACATGGGCCGAGCCCAGGCTGCGCAGCGTGTGTTCGGCGTCGATCTGGTTGATCGCGTACGTGAGGGAGGCCATCGCCAATCCGAGCGCGACCACACCGGGCCAGTCCAGCCGGCCCGCGGACGCGCGGCGTTCGTTCGGGAGGCGGCGGACGCCGGCGATGCCTACATACAGCGCCATCGGCAGCGTGATGACGAACAACCAGCGCCACGCGAGCCACTTGAGCATGATGCCGCTCACGATAGGCCCGATAATGAAGGCGAGTCCGAAGACGGCCCCCACCACGCCGAGCATGCGCCCGCGCCGCTCGGCGGGAAAGAGATCGCCGATGACGGCGCCCGTGATCGGCACGATGCCGGAGACGCCGCTGCCCTGGAGGGCGCGCCCGATCAGCATGGTCGGAAAGTCCGGGGAAAAGACGACGACGAGGGTGCCGGCGCAAAACAGCGCGATACACCACGTGAAGGCGAGCCGGCGTCCGTAGGTATCCGACAACCCGCTCATGAGCGGATTACCGAGCTGGTTGAACAGGGAAAACACGATAAACACCCACGCCACACCCCGCTCGTCGAGCCCGAACGACGCCCCGATGGCGCGCAGGGCCGGCCCCAGGATCGCGATGTCCAGCGCGGCGATCAGGACGCCGAGCAGCAGGATGGGTATCGTTTTCCGCGCTTCCGTCATAGCCTCCCCCACGGCGACCCCCTACTTCGATTCCGGAAGCCAGCTGGCTATCGGGACTCCGTCGATACTCCGTGTATTCTTTTTTTCGCGATAGGCCAGCAGATCGTCTTCGCTCTGGCCGGCGGCCCATTTCTGGAGCGTCTCGCGCTCCTTCACGAGGTCCATGATCGGCACGGCGAAGCCGCACGACGTCTGCACGGAATCAACCTGCATCACGACGATCTGGCGGGCGCCGGGATGCGGTGCGAAATGAGGAGCCAGTTCGCGCCATCGGTCGGTCCCCTTGCGGGCGACCTCGCCGGTGCCGTACAGCCGCATGATCAGCGGCGCGCGAGAGAAGCTGCAGAACATGATCGTGAGCCGCCCATTCTCTTCGAGGTGCGAGGCCGTCTCGTTTCCGCTGCCGGTGAGGTCGAGATAGGCGACCGTCCGGCTGTCCAGCACCCGGAATGTATCCATCCCTTTCGGGGAGACGTTGATACGGCCTTCGGCCGGCGCCGAGCCGGTGAAAAAGATGGGCTGGCCGGCGATAAACGCCTGATGCTCGTCCGTAAGCGTATCATAAAACGTGGCCATCGATCCGCACACTCAGGTTGGCGTGTTGAAGGGATCAATACACAGAATTCGTGGTCTCTAGTTCCACTCGGCCCAAATGGCGCACTCTTTTTGCTTCGCGATTCGTATCGTATGAGACCCCGACGAGTCTGCGGGCAGGCGCAGGACAGACAGAGACCGGGCGCCGCATCGTCCACATCCCGTACAACCACGTTCCCCGTGTCGCACCTGTCGGGCCCTGGCGGCCCCCCCAATCATCGCGAAACGCAATTCCGAATGAGAGAAAGCTCATTGCTGGATCGAGTGACCGCGGCCGTGATCGTTACATGCGTTGTTGCGGTGCCGGCGTGGATGGCGCTGCAGTTCAACGGGACGGGGACCGGCGGCGCTCCGTCCGACAAGGACCATTACGAGGAGTACCTCGAGGGCACGGGCGCGTGGGCCCGCTCAACGCTCAACCGCCTCACCCTCGAGCAGAAGGTCTCGCAGCTGTTCGCCTCGTACGCCTACGGCGTGTACACGAGCGCCGACGACCCGGCCTACAAGCGGCTCGTCGATCTGGTGGAACGCTTTCAGGTCGGCGGCATCCTCTTTTTTCAGGGGGATCCGCTTTCGCAGCTGTTGCTGGCGAACGAGTTGCAATCCCACGCGCCGCTGCCGCTCCTGATGTCGCAGGATATGGAGTCGGGCGCCGGCATGCGCCTGACCCGGACGACCAACTTCCCGAGCGCCATGGCGCTCGGCGCCACGCGTAACCCCAACCTCGCCTACGCGGCAGGCTATGCGACGGCCCGGGAGGCCCGCGCCCTGGGCATCGATCAGGTGTACGCGCCCGTCGCCGACATCAACAACAACGCTTCGAACCCCGTCATCAACGTCCGTTCCTTCGGCGAGCGGCCGGAGCTGGTGTCGGACATGGTGAAGGCGTTCACGTTCGGCATCCAGGACGCCAAGGTTATCGCGACGGCCAAACATTTTCCCGGCCACGGCGACACCGCCACCGATTCGCATTCCGACCTCCCCGTGCTCCCGTTCGACCGGGCCCGGCTCGACTCCGTGGAGCTGGTTCCGTTCCGCGGGGTCCGCGACGCCGGCATCATGAGCATCATGATGGGGCACCTGGCGCTTCCGCAGCTCGAGCCCGACCCGCGCGTGCCGGCGACCCTCGCTTCGGGCATCGTCACCTCGCTGCTGCGCGAAGACATGGGGTTCAAGGGCCTCATCGTGTCGGACGCCATGCGGATGACCAGCATCACGAAGCATTTCGGGACCGGCGAGGCCGCCGTCCGCGCCATCGAGGCCGGCATCGACATCCTCGTGCTCTCGCAGGACGAATACGCGGCCCGGGCCGCGATCATCAAGGCGGTCGAGGAAGGCCGGCTCACGGAAGAGCGGATCGACCAGTCGGTACTCCGCATCCTCCAATCGAAGGAATGGCTCGGATTGCACCGCGAGCGCATGGCCGATCCGGTGGAGGCCCGCCGCGTCGTCGCCTCGCAAGAGCACACCACGCTCGCCGAAACCATCGCCCGCGCCTCACTCACGCTGATCCGGAATCAAAACCAGTTCGTGCCGTTCGCGCGGCCGCCGGCGACGATCGCGACGATCTCGCTCAACGACACCGACGAACCCGACCCCGGCGAGCCGTTTCGCAAGCAGCTCAAGCAGCTCGCCGTCGGCAGCCGGATCTTCGAGCGGGCACTCGATCGCCGCGCCTCCGAGGCCGAGCTGAACGAAGCCCTGTACGTGGCGAGTCTGGCCGACGTGGTGCTGGTGCCGGCGTTTCTTCCGGTCCGCTCCGGCAGCAACCGGATCCAGCTTTTCCCCGCCTACCAGCGTTTCCTCAATGCGCTGATCGCTCGACGGGTGCCCGTCGTGCTCGTCGCCTTCGGCTCGCCGTATCTGATCCAGGCGCTGAACGCCCAGCCCCAGGTTTATGTGGCGGCCTACAGCCATAGCGAGGCTTCCCAGAAGACGACGCTCCAGGCCCTGTTCGGCCAGTCCGCCTTCACGGGCAAGCTCCCGATCACAATCCCGGGCCTCTACCCCTACGGGTATGGCCTCGAAACCCGTCAGATCGCGCCGCGCACGGCGTTTCCCGAAGAAGTGGGGATGTCCGGCCCGACGATCGCGTCGGTGGATTCGCTGATCCGCGCCGCCATCGCCGACCACGCCTTCCCCGGCGCCGCCGTCGCGATCGGGCGCGATCAGGAGCTGGTCAAGCTCGAGGGCTACGGCTACTTCACGTACGACTCGGATCAGCCGGTCACGCCCGCCTCGCTGTTCGATCTCGCCTCCGTCACCAAGGTCATCGTGACGACGACGGCGGCCATGAAACTCTACGAGCAGGGCAAGCTCGACCTCGACGCCCCGGTCACCCGGTACCTGCCCCAGTTTGGAAACAACGGCAAGTCGGGCATCACGATCCGGCATTTGTTGACGCACACGAGCGGGCTGATCCCGTTCCGCCCGTTCCACGAGATGGGCATCCTCACGCGCGCCGGCGTGATCGACGACATCATGCACGAAACGCCCGTGTACCCGATCGGGTCGGAGATGCGGTACAGCGACTTCAACATGATCACGCTCGCCCTCGTCATCGAGCGGATCACGGGGGAAGAGTTCGGGGCGTACGTGCAGCGGACGGTGCTCCTGCCGCTCGGCATGACGCATACCGGCTTCCGGCCCAGCGGCGTCGGGCGCGACCTGACCATCGTGCCGACCGAGATCGACAACACCTTCCGGAAGCGTCTCGTGCAGGGGGAAGTGCACGATGAGACGGCCTATATCCTCGGCGGCACCGCCGGCCATGCCGGCCTGTTTTCCTCGGCCGAGGACCTGTCCCGGTTCGCGTTCATGATGATGAACGAGGGCGAGGTCAACGGCGCGCCGTTCCTCAAGCCCGAAACGATCCGCCTCTTCACCACGGCCGTCGACCCCGAGCACCACAGCCGCGCCCTCGGCTGGGACACGCGGAGCCCCACGGGATATTCATCCGCCGGCACCCTCTTCGGTCCACGTAGTTTCGGGCATACCGGCTTTACGGGCACCTCGATCTGGATCGACCCGGATGCCAGGCTGTTCGTCATCCTACTGGCGAATCGCGTCTATCCTACCCGTGAAAACACCAAACACGCCAGGGTCCGGGCCGATCTCGCGGACATCGCGTACCGCGCGATGACGGGCCCACCGCAACCGATCATCCCGACCATCACGCACGAATAGACCGCCGAGGCCGCCGTGAAACCTCACCCGCGTTCTCCGGGTTCATGCGTCATAGTGAATCGCAGCAGTAAACCAGGTTGCACGGTATGCCAACGTATACGTACAAACGTGAAGACGGGACGATCTTCGAGATCGATCAGCGGATTACGGAAGCTCCTCTTACAACCTGCCCGGAAACCGGCCAGCCCGTAAAACGGATCATCCGGGGCGCCGGCGGACTCGTGTTCAAGGGGAGCGGTTTTTACCTTACGGACTACGCCCGAAGCGGAAACGCCGGCGGGAAGAAGAGCGCCTCCTCCTCCACGACCGGCGCTTCCGATGCGTCGAGTTCTTCGACCGAAAATAAGCCGGCCAGCAGCGCCTCGTCGCCCGCCTCGAGCGACTGACGGCCCCTGACCGGGTACCGGACTACTTGCGTCCCACGGCCTCAGCGGCCGCGATGATGCCGTAGAAGTCGTCGGCTTTCAGACTGGCGCCGCCGATCAGGCCGCCATCCACGTCTTTCTGGCCCAGCAGTTCTTCCGCGTTGGACGGCTTCATGCTGCCGCCGTAGAGGATGTGGATGGCGCGGCCCGTGGCCTCGCCGAACTGGTTGATCAGCAGCCCCCGAATAAAGGCGTGGACATCCTGGGCCTGCTCCGGCGATGCCGTGCGGCCGGTGCCGATGGCCCATACCGGTTCGTACGCCAGCACCAGCCGATCCGCGCTGTCGACGGATACGCCGGCGAGACCGGCGCGGACCTGCCTGCCCACGACTTCCTCCACCTCGCCCGCCTCGCGCTCTTCCAGCGTCTCGCCGATACACACGATTGGGATCAGGCCCGCGCCCATCGCCTTCAACACCTTGCGGTTCACCGTCTCGTCGGTTTCGCCGAAGAACTGACGGCGCTCCGAGTGACCCAGGATGACATAGGTGCAGCCGACCGAGGCGAGCATCGAGGCCGAGATGGCGCCCGTAAACGCGCCGTTATCCTCGAAATGCATGTCCTGCGCGCCCAGCTTCACCGGCGAGGCCTTCTGATCGAGCGTGCGCCCGACCGACTCCAGACTCACATACGGCGGGCATACGGCGACGCGCGTGCGCGTGCCCGCGGCTACCCGATCGCAGATCGATGCCGCCAGCGCGCCGGCGCTGCTGACATCGGTGTTCATTTTCCAGTTGCCGGCGATAAACATAGGCGGATGGATTCGTTTTGGTGGTGTGAAGGAAACGGTCAGCTCGGTCGACGCATCGATACGCTCAGCGCATCCTGGAAAGCCTGCACCGCATTGTCGCGCACATACTTTCCGACGATCTTGCCTTCGGCGTCGATCAGAAACCGGGTTGGAAGGAGATTGATGTTGTACGCCGCGACGACCGGAGCCGCGCCGCCGTCCGTCAGGAAGACGTGCACGCCGGGGATGTCGCGATCTTCGAAAAACGCCGCGTTGAGGTCCTGATCCGGCTGGAGGGAAAAGGACAGGATCTCGAACCGGTCGGCACCCTCCACGTCGGCGCGATAAAAGGCGTTGCGCGCCCCGAGTTCGCGGGCAAAGGCCTGCCCCGGAGCATAAAACTCGATCAGCAGCGGCCGCCCCCTGAAGCTGGCCAGCGACACCGTGTCTCCGGTGATCGTGACCGCGCGGAAATCGGGCGCCGGCATGCCGGGCATCAGTTTCTGGAGATCGTACAGGGCGCGGTCGGCCCAGGCGCCCACCGTGCTGTCTTGAAACTCGGTCTTGACCTGCTCCGCCAGCGCCACGGCGTCGTCCACCTGCAAGTTATCCCGGTAGGCGATGACCAGCTCGGTCATGACGGCCACGCGCGGCCCGGGCTCGGTGACGCGATCGAGAAACGACTTCATGAGGGTGACGGCGGCTTCGGACCCGTTCATCTGCATCTCGGCGCGCCGCGCCGACTCCACGACGGCCTGGAAATTCGGATTTTCCTGATCGATCGTCCGCGCCCGCGCCACGAGCAGCGAGTCGTCGACATCCTGGAGCAGCAGAATGGATTGCGAGGAGGCCAGCTCGCCGGCGATCGTGCCGGGATTGCCCTCGCCGAGGGTCCACAGCACCTCAGCGCTTTGCAGGATCCGGTTGGTATAACGTACGGGGTCGGTTTCGCCGGCTTGTTGCAACTCCTGGATCGCCATGGCGTGGGTGGCCAGGGTATTTTTGAACCCCATCAACACCGCGTTTTCCCTGGAGCGGATCAGGATGGGCCGGCTGCCGAGCGGAAATGTGATGGAGGCGGTCGCCGAGTCGCCGTCGGCGATGACGATCTCGTCGCGCACGAGGGGTGAGCCGTCGCGGCTGATCTGGAGCGTGAAGATGTCCGCCCTCGGGGCGCCGACATCCAGGGTCACCTGGCCATCCGGGCCGGTGACCGCATAGGCCAGCGTGTCCCAGGTCCCCGGCATGCCGTCGGCGATCAGCACCTCGAATCCGCGGTAGTCTTGCGTGCTGTCCACGGCGGCGCTCAGCATGATCTTGCCGTCGAAATGGCTCCGGACCGCCGAGGCCCCGGTCCGAGCGCCGCCGCGATCTCCGCAGCCGGCAAGGACGATGGCGACAATAGTGAGGAGCGCAACCGTTCCTCTACAGCGCATGGGGTTTTCTGGGGACTTCATGTTCGATCGAGACACGTGGTGGGATGCTCCTATACGTTCCGGGCCGCAACCTGTTCTGCGATGACCGCGCGCACGACTTTCGGGTCCGGCGAACCGGGGAAGCGGCGCATGACCTGCCCGACAAAAAAACCGATCAGGCCTTCCTTTCCGCCCATATAGGCCGCCAGCTCCTTCGGATTGGCGTCGAGCACCTCGATCACGATCGGCAGCAGCGCGCCGGCGTCGGACACCTGCAGGAGGTTGCGGGCCGCCGCGATGGCCGGGGCGTCTTCAGGCGACGCCAGCATCGCGTCGAACACCTCCTGGGCCGCCGAGGAATTGATCCGGTCGTCCAACCGCAGCCGGATGAGGCCCGCGAGACGCGCCGGCTCGATCGGAAACGCCGCCATTTCGATGCCCCACTCGTTGAGCGCGCGCAGCACCTGCGTCATCACGAAGTTCGAGGCGGTCTTGGCGCCGGCATCGCCGGCGGGCGCCAGCGCAGCCAGGACGTCCTCGAAATAGTCGGCCACGGCGCGTTCTTCCGTGAGCACCTCCGCATCGTAGAGCGGCAGGCCCAGCTGTTCGACGTACCGCGCCCGCCGGGCCTCCGGAAGTTCGGGGAGCGAGGCGGCGAGTTCGGCCAGCCGCTCGGCATCCACGACGATGGGGACCAGATCGGGATCGGGGAAATAGCGGTAGTCGTGCGCGAACTCCTTGGAGCGCATCGACCGCGTTTCCAGGCTGCCGGCATCCCAGAGCAGCGTCTCCTGACGGATCGATCCACCCGATTCCAGGACGTCGATCTGCCGGCCGATCTCATACTCGATGGCGCGTTCGACATTCCGGAACGAGTTCATGTTTTTGATTTCGGTCTTCGTACCCAGGGCCGTTTCGCCCCGGAGGCGGACCGATACGTTGGCGTCGCAGCGGAGCGAGCCTTCTTCCATGTTGCCGTCGCAAATCCCGAGATAACGAACGATCTGCCGGATCTTCTGGAGATAAAGAAAGGCTTCCCGCGGCGTGCGGATGTCCGGCTCGGACACGATTTCGATGAGGGGCACGCCGCAGCGGTTGTAGTCGAGCAGCGTATCCACGACATCCAGGTCGTGCACGGATTTTCCGGCATCCTCTTCGATATGGATCCGGGTGATGCCGATGCGGCGCGCCGGCGCGTCGGGCTGATCCGGATCCACCAGATCGAGGTGCCCGTTAGCGCAGATCGGCGTATCGTACTGCGAAATCTGGTACCCTTTGGGGAGGTCGGGATAAAAGTAGTGTTTCCGAGCGAGTTCGGAACGCGGCGCGATGGCACAGTGAGTGGCCAGGCCCATGCGAACGCTGTACGGCACCACACGGTCGTTCAGCACCGGCAACGTGCCCGGATGCCCCAGACTCACCGGATCGACATGCTGGTTCGGCTCCGCGCCGAAGGCCGCGGACTCCGGGCTGAACGCCTTGGAGTCGGTCGACAGCTGACAGTGAACTTCCAGACCGATTACGGCCTCGTACTTTTCGTGTCGCATGCGTTATCTTCCGCTATGATGCGTCAAAATAGCAAATCGTTCGGACTCTACGCGTTTCTGTCGATCGCCGTGCTGGCGTCCGGGTGCGAGCCCGCGCCAGTGGCGCCGGCCTACGGCGCGCCGTACGAAATCATCCTGAACGACTCGCCCGGCGGACCCGACGTTCCTCCGCGCCTGCATGGGGACCGTCTGCTGACCACGCTGTCCTACATCGGAGGCTGCGCGGATCATCAGTTCGAGCTGGGCTACGCCGTCCGCCCGGATACCGCCCATATCTGGATCGCGCACAAGGACGGCGACGACACGTGCGACGCCGAACTGACGGACGAACTGCATCTCCCGCTGCCTCTGCCCGTGCGCGGCGCGAACGTCATCGCCCTACACGTCCCGGACGGCACCGCGCCCTACATCCTGCGCTGGGGCCGCTGAGCCGGCGCCTCAGCTGAACTTCTCGATGATCTCCGTCGCGTGATTGTCCACTTTCGGACGTTTGAACACGTGCGCGACGACGCCTTTTTCATCGATCAGAAAGGTCGTTCGTTTCACGCCGACGACGGTCTTGCCGTACATGTTCTTTTCTCCCCAGACCCCGTAGGCGTTGAGGATCTTTTTGTCGGGATCTGCGACGAGCGGAAACGGCAGATCGTATTTGGCCGTGAAGGCGTCGTGCTTGTCGGTCGTATCCGGCGAGACGCCGATGACCGCGATGCCGGCATCCAGAAGCCGATGATACCCGTCGCGCAGATTGCAGGCCTGGCGCGTGCATACCGGCGTATCGTCCTCGGGATAAAAGAAGAGCGCTACCTTGCGCCCGCGATAGCCGGCGAGGCTGAGCGGGTTTCCTTCCTGCGTGATTCCTTCGAATGCCGGCGCCCTGTCGCCCGCATCGGGCATCTTCGCTGCTTTTGCCATAATCCCTGTTTTCCCTGTGCGCCCGCCGAACGTCGCCCGACACCCGTATTCGGATCCGGGCCGGCTCGTGCAGGAAGGCGCGCTTTCGGTTCGATGATGGATTGCGATAGCCGAACGAGCCCCGCCCGTTCGCTGGCGGAAGATAAGATCCCGGGCCGGCATGCATTATCAAATGTTGGAGGAGTTTCACATTGCACAAACGAGATAATCTTCATAAAATCAGGCCATGGCGCATTTCGATTTGACCCACGCACGGAATCGCCTCCCAACCGGACGACGCTCCCATACCGCGCCGTCCTTCGTGCGTGTTTCGATCATCCATCCGTCCTCCCATGCGTTTCCAGATAGCCCAGAACGCGTCGAATCGTTCCTTTCAGTTCGATCTTCAATCCGACCGCGGCGATACGCTGCTCACCGGCGCCGGCTTCGCCTCCGTCGAGGCCTGCACCGAAGCAATCCGGCAGGTCATCGCGGCGCTGCCGGATGCCGACCGCTTCACCGTGTCGGGGGGGCGGCTGACCCTGCAGGACGCCGCCGGCCGCACCCTGGCGCAGAGCGCGTCGCTTTCCGCCGACGCGGCCCGGCAGCGCCTCGATAGCCTCGTCGATGCCGCCCGGAACCACTCCGAGTACGAAGTGCTCATCTCCCGCACGACGGAGGTGACGCGCCGGGGGCCGGCGTTTTTACAGTTTGGCGCAAGCGACATCGCCTCCCTGTACCGCTTCGAACGCAGGTCCCGTTCGGGCCAATCGGGTCCGGAATCCTTCCAGAACGAAGACGATAACCAGCACTATTTCCACATCAATGATGCAGCCGGACTAGCCCTGCTGTACAGCCGCGGTTTTAACGCGGCATCGCAGCGCGACAAGCGGCTCATTGCGGTCCTCGAAAGCGCCTCGATGGAGCAGCGCTACGAAATGCGCGAGGAGGACGGCGCGTACTTTTTCATCCTGAAAGCGCGCAACGGCAACGAGATTGCGCGCAGCCGCTCATTCGGCAGCGAGGCTGATCGCTCCCGCGCGGTAGAGACGGTGATGGCGATGGCGCCGGCCGCGCTCGCCGCCATCGAAAAGCCGGCGCCGCGCACCCGTACTTCGCCGGCGGATTCGTACGTGCTCACACGCGCCTCCAGCTCGGGGCAACCCGGCTTCGAGTCGTTCCGAAACGACGACACGAAGGCGCACTACTTCCATTTCAACGACGACGCCGGCAACGCACTGCTGTTCAGCCAGGGCTATCGCAACGGGAAAAGCCGCGACAACGGCATCGCGTCGATCATCAAGAACAGCGCGAACCGCGAGTCCTACCAGGTCAAGGAGCAGGACGGGCAGTACTATTTCGTCATCCTCGCCGGGAATCGCCAGCAGATCGCGCGCAGCCGGTATTTCGCCAGCGAGGCCGACGCCGAGCGGTACATCCGCATCTTCATGAGCGCGATGCCGGGATACGCATCGGCCTACGGGGTCGACCTCTCGGCTGCTCCCGCCTCGCGGACGGTGACGGAAACCGAGCGGCTCACGCTGGCCGCCCCCCCGACGCCGACGCCCGAAGACACGCTGCCCGAAGACACGCTGCCGGCCATGCCCCGCGTGGCCCCGACGCCCCCGCCGCGTGCCGCGGACGCGCCGCCCAGCCGCCCGTCGGCCGCACGACCCGAGCCGGCACCCGCGGCGGACGACCGTGGCAGCGTCCGGCTCTGGCTCCCCTGGATCATCCCGCTGATCGCGTTGCTGCTGCTCCTCTTCCTGCTCCGGGGCTGCCCCTGGTGGGCCGGCGACGTCGAGAGCGGCATGGCCGCGAATGAGCCCGAAACGACCTCGACGCTGCCGCCGGCAGCCAGCGCACAGCCGGAAACGCCGGCCGCGGCCACTCCGACGCCCGCGCCGGCTCCCACGCCCTCGCTGCTCGGCCCGAACGCCGCCGGCCTGCAGCTCGATGCGGAAAGCCTCGGCGGACGCGTGGCCGAATTCCTCAGCCAGCCCGGCCGGACCCTCCCCCGCACGTTCGTGATGGACGACATCCGGTTTGGCTACAATGCCGTCGACCTGAATGACGCCGGACGCATCCAGGCGTCCGGACTGGCCAAGGCGCTCGTCGCCTACCCGGGCGTGCGCCTCTTCATCGAAGGGCACGCCGACCGCGCGGAGACCGATCGGCAGACCCTGTCGACGAACCGGGCGAAGGCGCTCTATCAGTTTCTGATCGACAACGGCGTCGACGGCGGCCGGCTGCGCTACCAGGGCTTCGGTTCGAACGACCCGATCTCGAAAGGCGAAGACGCCACCAGCCGGCAGCAGAATCGCCGGATCGCCATACAGGTCCAGTAGCCGTCGGACACTAAACGGAATAAAAAAGGGGCATTCGGTTGTGAATGCCCCTTTTTCTTTTTGGTCCTGAATGCCGCCCAGGTCACGGCGCCACCGGTCTAAGCGGCCGGCCGGGCCTAGTTATCCCGCGCCCCCTGTTCGATCCAGGCGCGAATGGTCGTGTACTGGGAGCTCGCTGCGGAGAACACCGTACCGCCGCCATGTCCGGCTCCGCCCGTCGCCTTGACGAGCATCAGGCTGTTGGTGGGCGATCCCGTGTCGATCACCGAACTGACAGCGCTGAAGGCATTTGCCCCGCCGGCGTAGGTCCACCCGCCGGCGCCGCTGCTGTGGCAGCTGGCGCAGGGACGGAGGAGCGGCACGACATCGGAGGAGAAACTGACAGAACCCGTAATGGGACCGCCGCCGCCCTCATCGAGCGTTTCCGGACCGCGGCTGAACGGGTTCTCGGTACCGCATCCCGCCACCAGCAGGAGCGCTACGATGATACCCAGCGACTTATACATGACGATTTCCTGTTGTCGGGGTTACTTGAGGAATTCGGCAAATACGACGACGGCTTTCTCGGTACCCTGCGACACGGAGTTCGACGTCCACGTCGCGCCGCTGATGCCGTCCACGTCGTTGCCGACGACGAATGCATCGCCCGGCTTTTTATCCATGAACTGTTTGAGGAAGCTCCAGCCGAGCGCGGACTTCCCGTGATCCTCGCCAAAAACCGTAAAGCCCATATCGTAGATTTTGCCTTCCGGGTTGATGGCGACCAGGATCTGAAGCGGTCCTTCTTTCCCTTCCTCGTTGACGACGATGACCGTGCCGGTCACGGTCGATTTATCGGCCCCGATGCCCTGATAGACGGTATAGACGCCTTCCGCTTCAACCCCATAGGTCTGTGCGAACTGTTTCGCCTTCTCGGCATCGACCGTGATCGATACCTTTTTCAGCGATGCGGCCCCGTGATTCTGGAGCATCTCCTTGAGGCCGTCTTTCATGCTGACGATCTCGTTCATTTTGGCGACCTGGCCGAGTGCGGGGCCGGCTACGAAAAGGGCCGCCAGGAATACGATGACGAAAACGGGAGTATGACGCATGGTTATGCTGTTAGCTTTTGTGATCGTGTGTAAACCAGAGCTGGGAGATGCCGATGACAAATACCAGCAGGAAGGAAAGCGCCATCACCATGCCCGAGACGACGAGAAGCCACGCAAACCCGGGTCCTACGAACCGGGTCAAGAGCATGCTCCAGATGTCGAGAACGGATGCGACGAAGGGCGCTATGATTAATGAATACTTAAGCCCCGTTCTAAGTTCTGCCAGCGCCACGACAAGTCCGCAGACAAAAAAGATCGTCGTATAGCCGAAAAGGTGGAAATGCCCTTCGGACACCAGTCCTTCGAACGTGGGAATCGACACGATCGGTTCGTCCGACATGCTTTCGTCGGCCTCGAGATCGTCGAAACTGAACTCTTCTTCCTCACTGACGCCGGCATCCCCGGTAACGGGTGCGTCTTCCTGCAGTCCCTCCAGCATGCGGCGCGAGGCCTCGTTCCCGTAGTACCGGGTGGCGGCCTGATCCGGACTGAACCCGATCTTCAACGCGATATTGGAGAGGGCGAACAGATACCCCGTGCCCAGCGTCATGAGCGCTGCGGTGAACAGCAGCTTGAAGGACATCGGCAGACGGGATAATCGTAGCGTGGAAAGTGATTCCATGGGTTTGGGCAGGCTAGGGGTGGGTATCGGCGCGTAGGTACGCCGGCATCAGAACTCGAAGATGATCGCAAAACGAAAGAGATCGTTGTCTACCTCGTTGACCTCCTCCTGATTGAACTGGTACTGGGCCAGGAACAGGATGTGTTGCTGGAGACGCGACGTGAGCGCCACTTCCCAGTTGTGGCTGTCGTTGTTCGTGACCGCGTCGTCGAAGTCGATAATCGTCCCATACCGGACGCGCGGGGTGACGACGGGAAGGCCGCGGTAGGTGAGTTCGGCGTAGTCGCCATAGCGGAAGTACCAGCTGTCGCCGTTGTTGTCGGGATCGACCAGCACTTTGTCCTGCACCTCGGCCCGCGCGAAGGCGGCGCGAAGGCGGAGGTCGCGCAGAATCGGCAGGTCCAGCAAGCCGTAATCCAGCAGCAGGTCGCCGCCCCAGAGCAGGAGTTGCCCTTCCGCGTCGTCGACGCCGAATTCGTTGTACATGACGGATCCCCACGCCTGGATTCGGCTGCCGAGGGTCAGATGCGCGCGCGCGCCATAGGCGAAGACGTTGTCCGACCCACCGCTCGTGAAGTTGATGACCTGTCCGAGCTGGTTGTCGAAGCCGCGGATGGCGTAGAGGTCGCCGCCCAGGCTCATGTTATCTCCCGAGAAGATCCGGCCCTCGAGATTCCCGCCGTACTCCGACCATACGTTGGGCAGCAGCAGACCGGTGAACGGGTCGCCCTGGCGGGCGCCGTAGAAATGGTGAAACGGCGTCGCGCCGAACGGCACCCAGATCTTGCCGGCGCGCAGATTCAGCCGGCTCGTGAGGTCGTACTTGATCTCGTAATAGGAGAGATCGAGCACTTCCGCGTCGAGCGTGATCTTGTCGGTAGGGGTGACTTTCAGAAAGAGAAACTTGTGGTAGTTGCGAATCTGCTTCTGCTGCAGATCCTCATCCTTCATGGGATTCTGGATCTCGAAATTGATGTCGAACCGGCCGCTGATGTTGACCATATCCAGCCATCCCCCGAGGGACGTGGCGGCCGGCGGCGGTTCATCTATAATATCATCAAAGCCGAATTCCACGGCCGAAGTATCCTCAACGACCTGTGCGTACGCTCCGCCGGTGCCCATCAGCAAGAGGAAAAGCACCAGGGAGGCTCTGAGTGGGTAGCGCATGGCTTTCTATGTATATTGTGGCCGTAATGGCGCCGGCGATCGTCCGTCAAGCACCCATTTCGCGTCTGAAAACTACGTCTGACGCGGTGTTTGCAGGATACCAATTTAGCCTGACCCTGATGTAGGGGATTCCCCTAGAGTACGCGTAAGGATATCACTACTTGTCCAATCGGCGCGCCAATCTATCTTCGATCAGGTTAGCGGTAGTCCGCGACGCCTATCACCAGTATGATACGGGGCATCTTCGATACCCCCAACCCCAAGACGAAGGCTCACAATGCGAACTCGATTTTCATCGTTACTCATAGGACTCGCAGGTCTGCTTGGTGCATTCGCGATGTTGACCGTTGGAGGCTGCGATCTCCGGGAAGTCGTAGAAGTAGAGCGTCCGTTCTTCAAAGATCCTCCGGCCGAAGCCCTCGGTTTTCTGGGGTACGACGATAAGGATGAAAAACTGACGGTCTGCGGCAACTGCCACGTCGGCCAGCAAGCCGAGTGGCGCTTCACCGGCCACGCCGGCGCCTGGGCCAGCCTGCAGGAAGGCGGCCATGCGCAGGCTTTTTGTGAAAACTGCCACACCGTGAGCGCCAACGGCAACCCGATTGCCGAGGCCTCCGGCTGGAGCACCACCAGCGACGACCGGTATCACGACGTCCAGTGCGAAAGCTGCCACGGCCCCGGCCAGGTGCACGTCGCCAACCCGGACATCGACAGCGCCCACCCGATCGCCTCCCTGGCGGTGGGCGACATCACGGCCGACATCGCCAATGCGACCGGCTGTGCGCAGTGCCACCAGGGCGCGCACCATCCGTTCGCGGATGAATGGGCGCAGTCGAAACACGCGCAAGTCGTCGAGTCCGCCGCCGGCCGCGAAGCGTGCCAGGGCTGCCACCGCGGTCAGGGCGTACTCGCCGCCTGGGGCGTGACGGACAATTACGTGGAACGGGATGCGACGGAACACCTCGCCATCACCTGCGGCGTCTGCCACGACCCGCACAACGGGCAGTATGAAGGCCAGCTCCGCCGGCCTATCGCCACGGTATCCGTCGAAGAACACCTGTGCGCAAGCTGCCACGATCGCCGCACGGTGCCGGATCCGACCTCCTCGCACGGGCTCGAACCACACGCTCCGGAGACGGCGCTGCTCGCCGGCGACGCCGGCTGGTTCCCGCCCAACGCCAACATCGACCAGGGCGAGATCATCGCGACGCACGGCAGCGAAGCCAACGCCAAGCTGTGCGCCACGTGTCACGTGAACAGCTTCGAGGTCACGGACCCCGATACGGGCGACTTCGTGTTCAGCGCCACGGGCCACCTCTTTACGGCCATGCCGTGCCTGGACGCCCAGGGCAAACCGTCACCGAACAGCGGTTGCGGCATCACGACCGCCGAACGCTCGTTCGACGCGTGTACCGCTTCGGGCTGCCACGCCTCGGAAGATGCCGCGGCGACGGCGATGCTGCAGACAAGTACCCGCGTGCAGGAACTGGCGGATGATCTCTATGCACTGCTCTCGATCGTCGACCCGAACCTCGAGGAAGCCGGCGGCGCGATCGATCCCGCGGACCCCACCTTCACGGTGGCCGAAGGGGCCCTGTTCAACTACCACCTGGCCGAGTTCGGTGAAGATGTGTACGGATCGACGGCCCACAACCCGTTCCTGATCCAGTCGCTCCTCCTCGCCAGCACGGACGCCGTCCTGAACGAATACGGGGCCGCGAAAACCTGGTCGCGCACGTCGGAAGACATCCAGCGCGAGTTGCAGGAGGTGCTGGACCGGATGCCGCCGAAAGGCAGCGTGCGCCCGCTCGTCCGCACGTCCATGCCGGACTGAGCCCGGCCTGGCGGAAGACGGCAGGTTTAAGGACTGAGCTTCAATGAACGACGAGGGGTCAGCGCGGTATCGTGCTGACCCCTCGTCGTTTCAGATAAATGGCCGCTATCTACGTGCTGCGGATCGCGTCCTACCGCTCTCCCTGCCGGAAGCCGGCGGCGTTCGCGATGCTGTCCGCCGGGAGCCAGTTCTGGACCGTGCGGTAGCCGGCGCCGATAAAACCAAATCCGTTGTTCACGTTCGACATCGTACCGGGCTGGACGAGGACTTCGGGGTCGAACACCCCGTCGGGCGGATTCCATTCGGCGTTGGCGACGAGGAAGCGGAGCTGTATCCCGCGCAGCTGGACCCCTTTCGCCAGATCCATGGAGCGCTGGGACCGGATGTAATCGAGGATGGTCCGGTAGTCCCGCACCAGATTGACCTGGATCAACCAGCCGTCGGCCGTGCGGCTCGCCTGCTCGTCGTACGGGAGGATCAGCGACTCCAGCTTCTCCCCGACGGTCGTCTGGGTGTAGTCGAATCCGTATTCGAGTTCGATTTTGAGCAGGTTGGGCAGGTCGCCCCGGACGAGCACCGGAACGATCACGCCCGATATCCCGCTCGGCTCCCCGATCTCGACGACGTTTGTCGGCGGGACGTTGACCGTGACCTGCGTTTCGGCATCGCCGGCGGGGGTTGCGACCCGCACGTCATACGTGCGCCCATATGCGGCCGCGCCGGCGACCCAGTACAGGTGCACGACGGTCCCGTCCGCCTGCGGAACGATGGAATCCTGCCAGGCCGATTCGATGCCCGTCTCGGTGTCGGTCCACACAAAACGCGCATCCAGGGCTTCGCCGGAGAGCTGCTGGAGCCGATCCTGAATCGGGAAAACCAGCACGCGCTGCGTGTCGAGTTGGGGCGACACGACGCCGAAGAGTGTGAACGGCTGCTCCGTGCCGAGGATGGGCGATACGTCGGAGTCGCAGCCGGCGGTCCATGCCGCCAGGCCGATCGCCGCCAGCGCGATTCCGGATACTCGGCGTCTGTTCGAGCGCATCATTGGAAGGCCACCTTGAGTCCGATGGATGGGATAAACGGCAGTTGATCGACGCGCTGGAGCGTGAATACATCCAGATAGAAGATATTCGCGCGGTTGTACAGGTTCAGCGCGCTGGCCTGCGCCGTCAGCCGGGTCTTGCCCAGCGTAAGCGTTCGTTCGAGGCTGACGTCGAGCCGGTGATAACTCGGCAGTTCCGCGTTGTACGGCCTCTCGTAGATCACGCGGCGGGATGTCGGAATCTGACCGACGTTGCGGATGTCGTCGATCAGCGCAAACCCGTCGAAGCCGATGGCGCGGCTGTACGGCAGGCCGGCCCCGTACGTCCAGTGCACGCTGAGGTCGAAGCCGGCCAGATCGGCCCCCGCCAGCAGGTTCAGCTGATGCCGCCGATCGTGCGGCGGCCTGAACGAGAGCGTTTCCGTGCCATACCAGACTTTCAGGCTCGCCTGTTCGGCCTCGTACCGCGTCGCCGAATAGCCGTAGTTGACCTGGACGTAAACCGGGCCCTTCTGCGCATCCAGCCGGAGATCGAAGCCGGCGGAGCGGCCCGAGGCAGGCTGCATGCGCGTCGTGAACCGGGGATAGGCCGTCCACTCCGCCACGAGGAGGTTGCCCATGCGTTTGTAGAACCCCTCCGCGGAGAGGCGAACGCCGCGCCGGGTGTCGACGCTGTACCCGACGATGGCATGGAGGGCATTCTGGATGCGGCCGGCGTCGACGCTGGCGGCGCGCGCGTCTTCCGACGGGATGCTGGTCCACGCCGTGAACACGTTGGCAGCATCGCGCCGGTCGGTCAGCCCCACGATCTCCTGGTGATGGATGCCGGTGGCCGCCGAAAGCTGATGGCCCCCCCGCTCCCACACAAACCGCAGCCGCGGCTCCAGGTAGGGCTGGAATCGAACCTTGTAGAACTGGGCGCGCAGGCTGGGCTGCAGGCGGGCGTACGCGCCGAGTTTGATGTCCAGATCCAGGTAGTTACCCCAGTTGCCGAGCCGCGCATTGCTGAACTCGACGTTCTGATAGAGGCCGCCCAGCTCGCTGTCGAGCGAGATCGTGCGCAAATCCATGCCCGCGTCGGCGTTCAGCTGCGCCCCGACAAAGCTGGCCGAAAGGATGATGTGCGTGTCCTCGATCGACGACTTCCGCACGGGCGCATCCGCCGGCCCGATGCCGTTTTCGAGCCGCGAATGGGAGATGCGCAGCTCAGCGGCTACCGGGACGTTGCGCGGCAGGAAGACGTAGCGCCCGCCGAGCACCTCGTTATTCCAGGTGACCTCGTCGGGGGCCAGCTCGCCACCCGCCTGTTCGAGCGTGCCGGCATCGGTCGTCTTGAGGTAGGTCGCCGAAAAATTGCTGGTGGGCGTGACCTTCGCATGGAATTTTACGAAGAGGTCGTCGAAAGCGAACGGAAGCTCATCGTTCACATACTGGCCGGCAATCTCGTCGAGGAGCGACCGCCGATAGGACGCGAGCAGCGACACCTTCCCGGGCAGCAACGGCCCTTCGAGTTGCAGCGCCCCCATAAACGGCGAGACCGCGGCGGAGCCGGCGATCGACTGGTTGTTGCCGTCCCGCGAGCGGATGTCGATTACGGAGGAGAGACGGCCCCCGTAGCGTGCGCCGAAGCCGCCGGCGTAGATGTCCGCCCGGTTGACGATATCGGACGGAAACGCCGAGTAGAACCCCAGGATGTGGAAGGGCTGGTAGACGAGCATCCCATCCAGCATCACCATATTCTGCGAGGGCTCGCCGCCGCGGATGTACAGCTGCCCCCCCTGGTCTCCGGTCGTCACGACGCCAGGAATCGTCGTCAGCAGCGAGGCCAGGTCGCCGGACACGTCGGGCGTCGGCACGCGATCGATGTCGGCCGCGCGGATCGTCTGCAAGCCGGCGACCGGAACGGCCACCGATGCCAGGCCGGCGGATTCCACCACGACCTCCTCCAGCTCGGTTTCTACCGGCTGGAGCGCAATGTTGAACGTGAGCACCTGCCCCTCGGCCAGGGACAGCGAGTCGCTGAAGAGCTGATAGCCGATAAACGACGCGCGGATGCGGTACGCACCGGGCTCCAGCCGGCTGAATTGATAGAGTCCGTCGGCCCGCGTGCTCGCGCCATCGCCGGCCCCGCCGGCCCCTTCAATCACGACGTTGACGAGATCCAGCGCCTGTCCGGTGGCTCCGTCCGTCACAAAACCGCGCAGCGCGGCCTGCTGGGCGGATGACGGGACGACCAGCGCCAGCGCGCCAAGTACCCATACTACAGCACAGAAATGCCTCATATCCCTCGCTAAGACCAGATAGCCAAACAATAGCGCGGGCAAGGTACTGAACCCGTAGCTGGATGACCTGCCGCCCCGCGCCGGAGCGGGATTTTTAACATTCTTAGCATCGCGGAAACAGACCGGATCGATTCAGAATCGCAGCAGAAGATCCAGGGCCTCCGGCAGTCTGGCTTTCGCGCTGTACAGCTCTTTTTCGAGCTGGGTTGAGAACGGAATCGGCGTGTCGAGCGATCCGACGCGCATCGGCGGGGCGTCGAGGAAGGTGAAGGCTTCCTGGGCGATGGTGGCGCAGAGTTCGCCCCCGAACCCGCCGGTCAGGCCGGCCTCGTGGAGCACCAGCACGCGATTCGTTTTGCGCACGGAGGCCAGCACCGTCTCCCGGTCCCACGGCACGAGCGTCCGCAGATCGATCACCTCGATGGCATGGCCGTTCCGCTCGGCCGCGGACGCCGCTTCCAGGGCCCAGTGCACACCCACGCCGTACGTCACGATGGTGGCGTCGCGGCCTTCACGCGCGATGCGCGCCTTCCCCAGCGGCTCCCAGTGCGGCTCCGCCGGCATCTCCGCCTTGAGCGAGCGATAGAGCAATTTATGCTCGAGGTACAGCACCGGATTGGGGTCGTCGATGGCCGACCGCAACAAACCCCGGGCATCCGCCGGCGTCGCCGGAATCACGACCTTCAGCCCCGGAACGTGGGTGAACCAGGCTTCGAGCGACTGCGAATGAAACGGGCCGGCGCCGATGCCGCCGCCAAACGGCGCGCGGATCGTGACGGGGACCGGGGCGCCCCACCGGTAGTGCGTCGTCGCCAGGTTGTTGACGATCTGGTTGAAGCCGCAGCTGATGAAGTCGGCGTACTGCATCTCCACCACCGGGCGGTAGCCGGCCAGCGAGAGCCCCAGCGCGGCTCCGATCGCGCCGCTCTCGATGATCGGGGTGTTGCGCACGCGCGCCTTGCCGAACCGCTCGACGAACCCCTCCGTCACCTTGAACACGCCGCCGTATTCGGCGATGTCCTGCCCCATCAGCACCAGGCGATCGTCGGCCTCCATGGCTTCCCACAGGCCTCGCCGCACGGCGTCGACAAAACGCAGCGTCTCCTGCGCTCCCCCGGCGGCTGCGGGTACGGGAGGCGCCGGCGCGTACACATCGCCCACTTCGCGCTCCACGGCGCTCACCTGCTCGGGCTGCGCCAGCGCGAACTCGGCGGCGGCTTCAACACGCGTTTCCAGTTCCTTGCGGATCGCCGCCATCTCGTCCTTCGTCAGCTGCCTGGCCCTGAGCAGCCGGCGCTCGAAGCGCGCGACGGGATCCTTCTTGGCCCAGTGCGTCATGAGTTCGGGCGGCACGTATTTGGTGCCGGATGCCTCCTCATGGCCGCGCATGCGGAAGGTGACCATCTCGAGGAGCGTCGGCCCCTCGCCGGCGCGTCCGCGCTCCGCCGCCTGCCCCACCTGGCTCATCACGGCCGGCAGGTCGTTGCCGTCCACCACGATGCCCGGCAGGCCGTAGCCGGCCGCCGCGGAGGCGAAGTCCTTGCCGGCCATGACGTCGGCGGTGGGCGTGGACAGGCCGTACTGGTTGTTCTCGACGACGAAGATGACCGGCAGCTTCCACACCGACGCCAGGTTCACGGCCTCGTGAAAGTCGCCCTCGCGCGACGCGCCTTCCCCGATGAAGGCCAGCGCCACGTATTCCTCGGCCGCGAGCTGGCTCGCCAGGCCGAGACCGCAGGCCACCGGAAGCATCGCGGCGAGATGAGAGATCATCCCCACCAGTCTTTTTTCCGGTACGCCGAAATGAAACGTGCGGTCGCGCCCCTGCGTGTAGCCGCCGGCCTTGCCCATGAGCTGGCAGAACAGCGATTCCAGCGGGAGCCCGCGCGTCGTCCAGACCCCGAGGTTGCGATGCATCGGCAGGATGTAATCCCGCTCCTCCAGCGCGAGCGTACAACCGACGGCGATCGCTTCCTGGCCGTATCCGCTGAACCACTTGGACAGCCGGCCCTGACGAATCAGCCGAAGCATCTTTTCCTCGATCACCCGAGGAAGCAACAACGCCCGATACTGCGCGCGGGCATCTTCGACGCTCCGGGCCTTTTCGATCTCATCCGCTTGCATAGTTAACGCGACCTCACGCTTCGCGCCGTTTGTGTCTGCTCATTCATGAACCTTCTCCCCTCTGGATTCGGATGCGCAGGACCTGAATCGAACCCGCGCCTGCTCGCCCACACCTATCAAACGCCACAGCCTTGACGCGTTCCGCCTCGCTTGAGCCACGTTTCGCACGTCAGCATAAACCTAGCGGGATGCAAACGGTGCGATGTACCAACAAGGCGCGCTTCCTCACCGTCCTTTACCCAGGAACGCCGTTTTGATCGTCATGAAGAGGATCTTGAAGTCCATCCGGAGGCTCATGTTGGCGATGTAGAAAAGATCGTACTTGACCTTCTGTTTCACATCGGACAGGCTCGCGTCGTACCGCCAGATGACCTGCGCCCAGCCGGTGATGCCTGGCTTGACGCGGGAGCGCCGGTTGTAGAGCGGGATCTCGTGCGAGAGCCGATCCACAAAATACGGACGCTCGGGGCGGGGGCCCACCAGGCTCATCTCGCCCTTGAGCACATTAAAAAACTGCGGGACCTCATCGAGCCGCGTCTTGCGGAGCCAGCGGCCGAGCGGCGTGTACCGGGGATCGTCTTCGCTCGCCCAGACGGGTCCGGTGGCGGCTTCGGCGTCCCGGCGCATCGTCCGGAACTTGTACATCGTGAACACGCGCCCGTGGAGCCCGACGCGCTGCTGCCGGTAAATCGCCGGCCCCTTGGAGGTAAGGCGAATCAGGGCGATAAGCAGAACCCAGAACGGAAGCCCCAGCACGAGGACCAGGAGCGACACCACGACATCGATGATGCGCTTGGTGCTCTCCTCCCAGGGCTGCATCGGCTCCGGGAGCACTTCGATGAGCGGCAGCCCGTACAAATGCTCCGTCCGCGCCATGCCGCCGAGGACGGAATAAAAATCCGGGACGAGCTTGAGGGATACCGGCTTGCCGTCGCAGAGGCGGAGCACCTCGACGAGGGATTGCTGATCGTCGGCCCCGATGGCGATGAGGACGTCCTGCACGTCGAGTTCGTCGATGAGGTCGGGCAGCATTTCGATGTCCTGGAAGCTTTCGACCACCGGTTCGTCGTCCTCCTCCTGACCGTGGCCCGCGAGCGCGCGGTGAAGCCGGTTTTCGCGCTGGCCGATCCGGAGCGCCCCGACGACGTTGAGGCCGGCGGCCGGGTACCGCGCGATATCCTCATGCAACTGCTCGACCCGATCGCTCCAGCCCACGATCAGCGCCTTGTGCGTGCCGTAGCCGCTGAGGATGAGCACCTTCTGGACGGTGCGGACCAGCGTCCGCCCGAGCGCCACCAGCAGAAAGACGTCGAGCCAGTAATAGAAGATGAGCGCGCGCGTCGATCCGGGCTGGAGGATATCGATAAAGATGGCGAAAACGAGCACCAGGATCCCGACCGACACGACCTTCATCAACGAGACGAGTTCGTCGAACCGGCTGGAGGCGTACCGCTCCCGGTACATCCCGAAAAAGAAGAAAACGAGCAGCCAGTACGCCGCCAGGGCGACGACGACGGGGATGGGTTCGGGGTAGACCTGCGGGACATCAAACCACCCCCACTGAAAACGCGCGAGGTAGTAGAACGCCGACGCGAGACACACCGCGGTGGCGTCGGCGAGCAGGAGTGCGATGAATTCAGCCTTGCGCGTCACGAGACATCAGGGCTCGGCTTCGTACGACCAGAAAGGTGATCCCAGCAGCCGGCTATTCGAGCCGGAACTGGAACGTGATGACCCCGACCTGATTTTCCTGGGGGACATTCGCCGGCAGCGGGTTAAAACGCCAGCGCGTCAGCGCCTCCATGGCCGATTGCTCCAGACGCGGGTTGCCCTTGAGCAGCGGCACCCGGCGGATGATCTCGCCATTGGGGCTCACGGTGATCCGGATGCGGATCGTGACATTGACCTTTTCGACATACTGGGGCAGGGCCGTGACGAGCGGCGTGCGGTTCAGGCCTTCGATCTGGTACGGTGCGGCCTTGTCTTCCTCGGTGCCCTCGCCGTCGTCGCCGGAATCGGCGCCGGCGTTGCCGTCCACCGATCCGCTACCGAGCGGTCGCAGGGGCTTCGGCTGTGGCTTCTCCTCCTCCTCAATCTTCTTGTCGTCCTTCGGATCTTCCGGTTTGATGGCCTCGACCTCGGTCTCCGGCGCCGAAACTGTCTGTTCGTCGACGATGGGCTGCGCTTGATCGGGGAGGTCTACCGGCTTGGATACCTCGGGGTCGCTGGGCGCGGGGCGTTCCTCGATTTGCTGTTCGGGTTCGGGCGTCGGCTGCTTCTGCGCCGGCACGGGCTGCGGCGTTTTCTGCACGGGCCGCCCTTCCGAAAACGAACCGAACTCCACCTGGATAAAACCCAGCTGCTCCGGAACGATGGGATCGGTCCGGACAAAATAAAACAGGATCAGCAGGATGAGGTGCAGGCCCAGGCTCGCGAGCAGGCCGAACCAGTCATTCTGTTTCATGCGGATTCAGGAAGTTCGGTGTCAACCGGTGCGCCGAGGCACCGGGTGTAGTGTAGCGCTTTCGGTTCATAATGGCAAAAACCGTGCACGCTGTCGTTCGAGCGGCTCGAAGGCGGGCGGCCGGGGCATCCCGCGCCGTCGTCGACCGATGTGCGGATAAAACGCCACGGGGCGGCATTTAGTGCCTTACAGCCCCTTCGGCCAGGATTTCGGCGATCGCCGGCCCGAACGGGGGCCGCAAGATGCCCACTTCGGTGACGATGGCGGCAATCAGCGACGCCGGCGTCACATCGAACGCCGGATTGAACACCCCGATCCCGTCGGGCGCCGTCTGCCGGCCAAAGCCGCGGGTTATTTCTTCCTTGGACCGCTCCTCGATCGGAATCATTCCCCCGTCCCCCGTCACGGGATCGATCGTCGAACGCGGCGCGGAGACATAAAACGGGAGATCGTGCGCCCGAGCCAGCACGGCGAGCGCGTAGGTGCCGATCTTGTTCGCCGTATCGCCGTTCGCCGCGATGCGGTCCGCCCCGACGATCACGGCGTCGACCATCCCCCGCCGCATGGCGTGGGCGGCCATCGAGTCGGTGATGAGCGTCACCGGCACGCCGGCTCGCTGCAGCTCCCACGCCGTGATGCGGCTCCCTTGCAATAACGGCCTCGTTTCATTGACGACGGCCGTCAGCCGCACGCCGGCCGAGCGCGACATCAGCAGCGGCGCCAGCGCCGTCCCGTAACCGGACGTCGCGACGCCGCCGGCGTGGCAGTGCGTCATCACCCGCATGCCGTCGCGAAACAGCGTGAGCCCGAATTCGCCGAGTCGCCGGCCCGCGTCGAGGTCCTCCGCATGGATGGCCAGGGCCTCGGCCAGCAGCGCCCCGCGGAGCGCATCCGCCTCGTCGCCGGCGTGCCGCGCCACCACGGCGGCCATCCGGTCGAGCGCCCAGAACAGGTTCACCGCCGTCGGCCGCGTCGTGCGCAGCAGCGCGATGGCCGCGGCCGGCTCCCCGGCGCCCAGCACCACTCCGTAGGCGGCCGCGATGCCGATCGCCGGCGCGCCGCGGACGCGCAGCATCCGGATCGCCTCGGCCATCTCCTCCGGGGTACGGAGGTCGAGCCAGACTTCCTCGGCCGGCAGCCGGGTCTGGTCGAGCAGCGCGACGCGGTCCCCTCCCCAGCGGAGCGGCGGGACGGTGCCGGCAGGTTCGAAATCGTAGGCGGACCGGGTCATCGGGTTATACCGGGTGGTGTGTGCATCATTTTCGTGCGGTCGGCACAGCCCGGATACGCCGGGCGGCGTCCTGCTCGATGTAGCGTTAAGCGAGGTCCCCGGCGCCCTCCGACCGCCACTCGGACGACACGATGTACCGCGGCCGGCCCTTTACGGCCTCGTACACCCGCAGCAGGTACATCCCCACGACGCCCAGAAAAAGCAGCTGGACGCCGCCGAAGAAGAAACCCACGAAGATGAGCACCGCGCTCAGCGTGACCCCCTTGCCGCCGAACAGCGCCGCCCCGAGCGCGACGAGCAAACCCGCCACGGCGAGGAGCGCCACCCCGATGCCGAGCCGGATCGAGATCCGCAGCGGCTTGTCGGAGAAGGACGTCAGCCCGCTCATCGCGAGCTTGATGAGTTTGCGCAGGGTGTATTTCGATTGCCCCGCCGCGCGCGGGGCGCGCACGTACGGGATGCCGATCTGGTTGAAGCCGATCCAGGATACGATCCCGCGCACGAACGGCTGCTGCTCGCCGATGCGGTTGTAGACGTCGATCACCTTGCGCGAGACGAGCCGAAAATCGCCCGTGTCCAGCGGCATGTCGAGGTCGGCCATCCAGCGAAAAAAGCGGTAGAAGGCGGCCGCGGCCAAGCGTTTCAGGCCCGGCTCCCCTTCCCGGCGCTCGCGGACGGCAAAAACGACGTCATACCCCTCCCGCCAGCGGTCCATCATCTCGGCGACGACAGGAAGAGGATCCTGCAGATCCGCGTCGAGAATCACCGCCGCGTCGGTCTGGACAACCCCGAGGCCGGCCGTGATCGCCAGCTGATGCCCGAAATTGCGGCTGAACCCCACGATCCAGTACCCGTCGCGGCCCGCCGTCCCCTGCTGGAGCAGTTCGACCGTGCGGTCTTCGCTCCCGTCATCCACAAAGACGACCTGCGTCACATCCGGATGCGCCGTCCGAAACGCCGCGATCTCCGACAGCAGCATGGGCACGACGGCTTCTTCGTTGTAGACGGGAATGACGAGGGCGAGCGACTGGCGGGCGGACGGGTCGGAGGAGGCAGCGGTCATGCCATAATCGAGAAATTGCCAGACACACGTCGGTAGAACCGCGGCCGTACGGGTACCGCGAGAACCTGAAACCTGCAACCTGGAACGTAGAACCTATTTTTCCGGCCGAGCCATCCGGGGCTGCTGGAGGACGAGTCGGGCGGCGATGCGGTGGGAAAAGCCGAGGTCGGCGGTGAGGCCGGCGAAATCGCCGAAGCCGTAATCGATGTTAAACTGGTTGAGACGGAGCCCGGCGCCGACGTTGGGCGTGAGGTTGATGCCTCCGACGGTGTCCGACACGAGCATGCGGCTGATGCCGGCCCGCAGCGCCACCACGTTCTTGAACAGGTACTCGGCGCCGACGCGGGGATGAAAGGACATGTCGCCGGCATTGAGCACATACGCCTGCTGCCCGTCGAAGGCCACGTCCATATCGAACGCCAGCGTGAGGCTGCTGGAGCGAAGCGGGGCCACATAGCCGGCGCCGAGGCGGAGCACGGGCAGCACCAGCACCGTCCCGCCGTTGGGAATCTCCTGCCCGAAGTCCTCCAGCGCCGCGAGTTCGGCCTTGTTGACGCTCCAGCTCTGGAGCATCGTCGAAATATCCTGCAGATTCACGCCCAGGAACACCCGATCCCGGATGTACTGCGCGCCGAGATCGAAGCTGTATCCCCATGCGTCGGCGAAGTCGCCGATTTTCCGGCGGATCAGCTTGCCCGTCGCACCGACCGTGAGGCCTTCACGCAGCCGGCGCGCGTAGCTGAGCATGATCGCGTTGTCAACAGCCGAAAACCGTTCGATGTAGTTTTCCGGGTTCGGCTTGGGCTGGTTGCGCTCGGCGTCCCAGGCGTTGAGCGTGTTGGGGATGTCGTCCACGCCGCTTCGAATGATCGTGATGCCGACGGTGGATTGCGCGCTGACGGGAAGCGCGGCGCCGGCGTAGTCGAACGACACGATGCCGGCGAAGCGTTCGGCGTGCATGTACGCCACTTCCGGATAGGCGAGTCCGTCGAGGCCGGCGGGATTCCAGTACACGGCGCTGACGTCCCGCACGATGCCCACATGGACGGCGCCCATCCCGAGGGCGCGTCCTCCGACGCCGCCGGAGAGAAAGTCTGCCCCGTATTTGGCGGTTTTCTGGGCATACACCGGGCCCTGTGCGGCGAGCGCAAGGACCGCGAGGAGGATGGGGATCGCGCGCAATGTCGAGATGCTACGAGGCATAGGGATGATCACCTGCCGGCTACCGTTGATGAGATCGAAAAATTGTAACCGTGCGCGGGTGATGTCGACAGGATCGTTCGAGAAGCGGGTGTTCGCGAGGTATGCCGTAAAACGGAATCCGGCGGACGGCGTTCCCTCGCTGCGCATAACTCGTGCCGGCGTGCGCGGAACGCGTAGCACGGTCGCACGTCTGAGTGCGTCCATCCCTCCATGCACCGCCATACCCGCATCCACCTTCATGCCCGTCACGCTCCGCCCCCGTCAGGAAAAACACGTTCTTAAAGGGTATCCGTGGATATTCTCGAATCAGATCGACGCCGTCGATGAAGCCGCCACGGGCGATATCGTCGACGTGCGCACGGCCGACGGACGGCCTCTCGGACAGGGATTTTATCATGCGAAGTCGCTCATCGCCGTGCGTCTGGTAACCACGGACGTCGCGACGCCGGTGGACGAGGCCTTTTTCGCCCGCCGGATCGACGCGGCCCTCGCCCTGCGCTCGTCGTTTTTCCACGACGCCACCCACTACCGCCTGATCTTTAGCGAAAGCGACGGCTTTCCCGGCACCATCGTGGATCGTTACGGCGACGTGCTCACGTGGAGCTGTCTCAGCTACGGGATGGAAAAGCAGCGCGACCTCGTGCTCGACCTGCTCGAGGAGCGCCTCAAGCCGGCGGCCATCGTCGAACGCAACGACACCTGGCTCCGCGGCAAGGACGGCCTGCCGGAATGCAAGGGGGTGATCCGGGGCGCGTACGAGGGCCCGATTCGCATCCGTGAAAACGGGATCGCGTTTGATGTCGACGTCACCGATGGCCCCAAGACCGGCTTCTTCATCGACCAGCGTCTGCACCGCGCCTTTGTAGGCCGGCTCGCACGGGGCCGCTCGGTGCTCGACGTATTCTGCGCCGACGGTGGATTCAGCCTGCATGCCGCCGCCGGCGGCGCCGCATCCGTGCTGGGGCTCGACACCTCCGAGAGCGCCCTCGCCCGGGCCGCGCACAACGCGCAGATGAACGACGTCTCCCACTGCATCGAATACAAGGCGTGCGACGCCCTGGACGAGCTGGATCTGCTCCGCGAACAGGGCCGAACGTTCGACCTGATCGTGCTGGATCCGCCGGCGTTCGCCAAGAGCCGCAAACACCTCGAGGCCGCCACCCGCGCCTACCAGCGGATCAACATCACGGCGATGCAGTTACTCAACCCGGGAGGCATCCTCGCCACCGCATCCTGCTCCCACGCGATCGACGAGAAAGACTTCCTGAAGATCGTCCGCTACAGCGCCATAAAAAGCGGCACGACGCTGCGCACCCTGCACCACGGATGCCAGCCCCCGGACCATCCCGTCCTCGACGCGATGCCCGAGACGAGCTACCTCAAGTTCGAGGTGGTGCAGAAGATGGAGGGCTGAAGGGCGCGGCGCTCGCCGACGCACCCCACGGAAAACACTGCGGAGAACCGCCAGGGCTAATGATGTTTGACGAACCAGACAGAGACTGGAGCAAGATGGTGCTCAAAGCCTGCGCCTGTGTCGTCAGGGATGGGCGTATTCTGGCATTCAAGCACCCCTACGCCGGCTACCAGCTCCCCAAGGGCAGTGTGGAGCTGCGGGAAACCGCCGCGCAGGCCGCGCTGCGCGAGCTCGAGGAGGAGTCGGGCATTGCCACCGGCCGGATTGTGGCCAAGATCGGCGAGCTCGACTGGGAGGTCTTCGCCGGCACCGCCACGTTCACCGAAAACCAGTGGCAGCGGTGGCATATCTACCTGATCGACCCCGGTAGCGACCTGCCTGAACGGTGGGCGCATCGGGCGGTGGGCAGCGTGGCCGAGGCCGGCCTGCTGTTCGAATACTTCTGGCACCCCCTCGAGGACGACGTCGACCGCTTCCATCCCGTCTACCGCCGCGTCATAGCGATGGTGATGGAGCGGATGGGATAAAGGGGTAATCGTCCAGAGCTCACCTGTGTCGTCACACGCGCAAAAGACCCGCCCCGGATGCGCTAAACCGCCATGGTCCGCCGGCGTCTCCCTTCCGATCTTGTGAGCTTACCGTTCAAATACCCCAACCGTGCCGCACAGCGATGGCCCGACCATGAAGAGGAAGGCGCACGACACCCCGTCCATACCCCGCCCCCCGGCCGCCCCGCGGTCTGCCGAAGTCCTGCGCCGGCCCGACGCCGTCGCCGCCCTGTCATCCTGGCTGTTGCAGCCCCGGCAATCGCCCACGGACCACGTGCGCGTCGTCGCCGGCCCCATCGGATCGGGTAAGACCCGCCTCGTCCGCGCATGCATCGAAGGCGCCGGCATCCGCTCCGCGTTCCGGGACGGCGTTTTCTGGGTTGATATGGGGCCCAAGCCGATGGACCTCCCGCACCAGCTCGCGCGAATCGGGGCCGGCGTCGGGGACGACCAATCGGAAGAATATGCCACGCGGGAGAGCGCGATGGAGCGCATCGTCACGGCCCTGAGCCGCAAATCCACCCTGCTGGTCTTCGACGATGTGTGGGATCTGCACCAGGCGCTCGAACTCAAGGCCCTCCGGCATCCCGGCCGGACCCTCCTGCTCACCCGCAATCCCCAGGTTGCGGAGGGGCTGCCCGACGCGACCCTCGGCTGCCCGCCGTTCACGCCCGACGAGGCCCTGGCGCTCATCGCGGGCCGCGCCGGCCAGTCGCATCCGCTGCACGAAGGCATCGTGGACCGGCTCCAGCGAAACCCCATGGGGCTCGCCATCGCCGGCGCGATCCTCCGCAAGGGCATGCGGCCCGGCGACTGGATCGCCACCTTCGACAGCCAGCCCGTCGACGATCCCGGCGACCTCGATGCGCGGCTCCGCGCCTGCGCGACCATCAACCTGATGTATGTGCCGGCCGAGCGGCGCGACCTGTTTTTCGCCCTCGGCCTCTTCCAGCCCCGCATCGCCCTCCCCGAAACCGCCATCGACCGCGCGTGGCGCGTCATCGATCCCTCCCTCACCTCGTACGACCGCCGCGTCGCCTTCGAGGACCTCGAGAGCTACGGCCTCATCGAACGCCGGGGCGATCCGCAGACCGTCGTCATCCAGGATGTGCTCGTGCAGCTGGCCCGCGACGTGCTCGACGAACGCCTCGTCGATCTCCATGGCCGATTTTTGGCCAGCTACATCCCCAAACGCCGGCCCTGGCACGACGTCCGCGACGACGGCTACATCTGCCGGTTTCTCGGCTACCATCTCGTCGAGGCCCGCCAGCACGATACGCTGCGCGACCTGCTGCTGGATTTCGACTGGATCCAGGCGGCCCTGCGGGCTACCGACATGGCCACCGTGCAGGACGACTATGCCCTGCTCCACGAGGACAAGACCCTGCGGCTCGTCCAGGAGGCCCTCTGGCTCTCGGCTCGCGCCCTGACGCGCGACGCCGGCCAGCTGCCGGCGCAGCTCATCGCCCGCCTGAACCGGTTCGACATCGTCGCTATCGAGCGTTTCGTCCACCAGATCCGGCAGCGGATTGACCGTCGCGCGCTCTGGCTCGAACCGCGCAAATCCAGCCTCACCACCCCCGGCAGCGCCCTGCTCGACACGTACCACGGCCATCTCGATGTGGTGCGCAGCGTCGCCGTGACGGTGGACGGCCGCTACGCCGTGTCGGGGTCCGAGGATGCGACCGTGAAGGTCTGGGACATTCATACCGGTCTGCTTCTGCGCACCCTGTACGGGCACGAAGCCGGCGTGCAGGCCGTGGCCGTCTCGCCCGACCAGCCGCTGGCCTATTCCGGCAGCGACGACGGCACCATCCGGATCTGGGATCTCGAATCCGGCGAGGAACGGCTGCAACTCATCCATCACGAAGGCCGCATCATGAGCCTGGCCGTCATGCCCGACGGCCGGCACGTCCTGTCCGCCGGCGAAGACGGCACCATCCGCGTCTGGGATGCCCGCTCCGGCATCCTGCGGGCCACCATCGACGCCGGCAAGCGGCAGATCTGGTCGATGGCCATCACCCCGGACGGCCGACGGCTCGTGACCGCCTCCGACGCCCGCACCGTGACGATCTGGGATCTCGCGCGCGGCGTCGTGGAGCGGACGCTGCCGGGGCATACGGACTGGGTCTGGGGCGTCGCCGTGACGCCGGACGGCTCGCACATCGTCTCCGCCTCGGAAGACCGCACCGTGATCGTCTGGGATTTCGCATCCGGCCACATCGTGCGGGTGCTGAAAGGGCACCAGGGCGCCGTCCGCTCCGTAGCCGTCGCCTCCGACGGGTCGACCCTCGTGACGGCGTCCGAGGACAAGTCGCTCATCGTGTGGGATCTGCGCACGGGCGCCATCGTGCGGACGTTCACCGGGCACGACGACTGGGTCTGGCACGTCGCCCTCGCGCCGGACGGGCACACCGCGTTTTCGGCGTCCGACGACCATGCCATCAAGCGCTGGAGCCTGTCGTCGCAGCATCGGCATCCGGACCAGGACACGCACGAGAAGAGCGTGCGCGCCATCCGGGTTTCGCCCGACTACCTGCACGCCATCTCCGTCTCCGACGACCAGACGATGCGGGTCTGGCGGCTCAGCGACGGCCAGCGCCTCGCCACATTCGAGGGGCATCGGGACTGGATCTGGGACGCCGCCTTCGCGCCGAGCGGCCGGCTGGCGGCGACCGCGTCGTTCGACACCACGATCCGCATCTGGAATCTGATGACTGAACGGGCCGACTTCGTGCTGGAGGGCCACACCGACTGGGTCTGGTCCGTTCAAATCACGCCGGACGGCTACCACCTCGTTTCCGCCTCGGAGGACGGCGCCCTGATCGTCTGGCGGATGGAGGACGGGCAGCGCGTGCATACCCTCGCCGGCCACGAGGGCGGCGTGACGGCGGTGCGCATCACGCAGGACAGCCGTTACATCGTTTCCGCGTCGGTCGACGCGACCGTGCGGGTCTGGTCGCTCGAAGACGGGCGGCTGCTCCACCTCCTGCGCGGCCACCGGGGCGCGGTGCGCGCGCTGCAGGTGTCCGACATCAGCCAGCGCATCGTGTCCGGCGCCGACGACGGCACCATACGGACCTGGAGCCTGCTCGCCGGCACCACCGAAATGGAGCTGCGTGGCCACACCCAGGCCATCCGGCACCTGCACGCCCTGTCCGTCGGCTTTCAGGTCCTGTCCGCCTCCGAAGACCGCACCATCCGGCTCTGGGACCTCACCAGCGGCGAGGAGGACTTCCGCTTCGCCGGCCACACGGATGAGATCCGCGACCTGGCCGTTTCGCCCGATGCGCGGTACCTCGTAAGCGTGTCTGACGATCATACGGCACGGATCTGGGATCTCGACGCGCGGGAGCTGGCCGGCTCCTACTATGCCGATTTCCCCCTCACGAGCTGCAAGTTTTCCAACGAGGGCCAGGTCCTCATCCTCGGTGACGCCGGGGGCGGCGTGCATCTGCTGGAGATTAGCGAATAAAGATTAACGATTAGCGATTAGCGATCAAGGATTAGCGAATGGTGATTGAGAATCAGGACCGTACGGCTCGTCGCCCCTTTGTCATCCCTCAGCAATCCTTGATCGCCAATCCTTATTCGCTAATCCTTATTCGCTAATCCTTCGCCGCATCCTTGCGGCGAAGGCGCCGTCGATGCCATGTCTCTGGGGCAGCGTCGCCAGGTGACCGAGGGGATTCACGAGCGCTTCGGGGACGAACGCGCCGGCGGATTCCAGGACAAACTGGTCGTGGCGTTTGAGAAAACGCTCGACCTGCTGCTCGTTTTCCTCGGGCGCGATGGTGCAGGTGCTGTAGACGAGGAGGCCGCCTGGCCGGACCATCTCGGCGGCCGCATCCAGGAGTGTCGCCTGATACGAAACGACGCGGGAAAGCTCTTCCTCAGTGCGTTTCCAGCGCAGATCGGCCCGTTTGGCCAGCACGCCCAGCCCCGTGCAGGGCGCGTCGAGCAGCACCCGATCCGCCGTCGCCCGCAGATCGGCATCCGGCTGCGCCGCATCCATGGCGCGGGTCTCGACGATCGAGATCCCCAGCGGCTTCATCCCCGTCTCGAGCCGGCTCAGCCGTTCGGGCTGCACGTCCGCCGCGACGATGCGGCCCTGGTTGCGCATCAGCGAGGCCGCGAAAAACGACTTGCCCCCGGGCGCGGCGCAGACATCCACCACGAGGTCGCCGGGTTGCGGATCCAGCAGATGAACGACGAGCATCGCGCTTTCGTCCTGCACCGTGCACAGCCCCTCGCTCAACACGCCGCCGCGGATGAGCGGCTGGAGCGCATCGACGCGGAGGCCCTCGGGCACATAAGGCGATGGCTCGACCCGGACGCCCAGCGCCTCGCAGCGGGCCAGCATCGTCGCGACATCCGTCTTGAGCGTGTTCACCCGCAGCGCATAAACCGGGCGCGTGTTATTCCATTCGAGAAGCGCGATCGTGCTTTTTCGCCCGTAGCGATCGAGCCACCGCCGCACCATCCAGGTCGGGTGGGAATAGCGGATGCCGAGGGCTTCGGCCGGGTCGTCCTCGATGGGTTCGGGCAGGCGATCCTGGTTGCGCTGGGCGTTGCGCAACACGGCGTTCACGAGGCCGCCGGCGCCGGGCCGGACGAGGGTTTTGGCCAGCTGCACCGCCTCGTTCAGCGCGGCGTGTTCGGGGGTGTGCAGGAACAGCAAATCGTAAAGGCCGACGCGAAGGACCTGCCGGAGCGTGGGCTCCATCGCCGAGAGGTCGCCCCTATAGTATTGTCCCAGCACAAAATCCAGCCAGCGACGCCAGCGGGTTACGCCCGCGACGTACTCGCGCACCTGACGGTGGTCGCGCGCGTCGATGCCGGCTTCGCCGACATCCGAGATGGAGGCGCCCTCCAGCTCGATCCGGTTCAGTTGACGGACGGCGCTGGCGCGGCTGGATGGTTGATTCAACGTGGTCAAGGGTGAGGTAACTACTACGTGACGGCCTAGCGGTATCCTTCCGCCTGGAGCCCGAACAGTTCGGCATAACGTCCTCCCAGCGCGAGCAATTGCTCGTGGGTGCCTTCCTCGATCAGCCGGCCGCGATCCAGGACCAGGATGCGGTCCGCCATGCGAACGGTCGAGAATCGGTGGGAGATCAACACCGCCATCTTGCCTTCGGTAAGCTGCGCAAACCGTTGGAAGACTTCGTATTCCGCCCGGGCGTCCAGCGCGGCCGTGGGTTCGTCGAGGATGACGAGGTCGGCATCTCTCATATAGGCGCGAGCCAGGGCGATTTTCTGCCATTCGCCGCCGGAGAGCTCCACGCCTTCCGAAAACCGGCGCCCCAGCATCTGGGCGTACCCGCCCGGCAACTTGTCGATGACGGGTCGCGCCATCCCCATTTCGGCGGAGCGCGCCACCCGTTCACTTTCGTCGCGCTGCTCGATTCTGCCGACGGCGATGTTCTCGCCGGCGGTCCAATCGTACCGCACAAAGTCCTGAAAGATCACCCCGATGCGTTGCCGGAGCGCTTCGATATCGTACGAGCGGAGGTCGTGACCGTCCAGCAGGATGCGGCCTTCGTCCGGGTCGTAGAGCCGGGCGAGGAGTTTGACGAGCGTCGTCTTGCCCGCGCCGTTTTCGCCGACGAGCGCCAGGATTTCGCCGGCATGCAGCGTAAAATCCAGCTCGCGGACCGCCCATACGTCCGTGCCCGGGTACCGGAAACCGACGTTCTCGAAGCGGAATCCCTCCACGATCGGCGCCGGCACGGCGCGCGGCGTTTCGGCTTCCACGATCAGCGGTTTGATCTCGAAAAACTCAAAGAGATCCTTGAGATACAGCGCGCGCTCGACGATGGAGGCAAAATTGAGCAACAACCCTTCGAGCAACCCGCGCAGCCGGGAAAAAGCCCCGGCGAGGAACGTGAGGTCGCCCACGGTGAACTGGCCGGCGACCGTGCGCCAGATGATGATGCCGTACGCCGCGTAGTATCCGAGGGTACCGACCACGGCAAGCAGGCCGCCCCAGCCGGCGCGGCGAACCGACAGCTCGCGATTGGCCCGGTAGTAGGCATCGGCGATGTCCTGAAACCGGGTCGACAGGTAATCGGCCAGCCCGAAGATCTTGACCTCCTTGGCGGTCTCGTTGCTTGCGCCGGCATAACGCAGGTAGTCGAGTTCGCGTCGCTCCTCCGTCCACCCGCGGATGAGGCTGTAGCTCCGCGCATTGAAGTGCGCCTCGCCCAGAAACGCCGGCACCAGCGCGACGAGCAGGAGCAGGATGAGCCAGGGCGCCATCGCTACGAGGCCGGCGGCCAGAAACAGGATGGTCAACATGTTCTGGAGCTGCGTGAAGACCTGACTCATCAGGACATGCCGGCCAAAGGATTGCTGGCGTGCGCGTTCGAGCTTGTCATAGAAGGTCGACTCCTCGAAGTGGATGAGGTCGAGCTGCGCGGCATGGCGCATCAGCCGCACCGAGATATCGTTCGTAAACAGGTCCCCGAGCAAGCCGTCCATCAACGCGATGCCACGTCCGATCAGGTCGGACACGACGACCAGCGCCAGTTCGAGCCCCAGGTAATACCAAATGCGGCTCATGTCGCCCCCGCCGGCGTTTACCAGGCGGATCGTCTCGTCGATAATCAGCTTCCCCAGGTACAGCGTGGCCAGGGGAATGGCGGAGCGGACGATGCGCAGGGCCATGTTGCCCAGCATGAGCCGGGGGCCGGCCTGCCAGAGCAATCTGAAAAACGGAGGGACGTAGGTCAGCGCCGCGAAGCGCTCCTTGAGACCCATCTCCTCGTAGGAGCGCTCGTTCGGGTTTTTGCGGGGTCCATGAGGAGCCTTTCGCGCGCCGGAGGCTGCTTTTAGCATGCGGGGGAACGTCTGCGCGGTATCGTGTTGCGCGGCAAGGATTAAGGAGTCAGCAGCACACGCCGGCCCGTAGCCGCCGAGACGCGCGCGGCATCGAGGATTTCCGTGACGGTGAGGTTATTCTCCAGCGAGGAGAGGTCGTGCGGCGCCACGCGGATCTCGCCGCGCACGACGGCCGCCAGATAGCTCAGCGGGTGGTTGAACGGGGCCTTCAGGCCGGCGCCCCGGGCGAGCTGTTCTTCCTCGCCGGGCAGCCGGACGCGAAGCCGGTCGGCATCGAGCGCGATGGCGTAGCCCGTTTCGGCGTAGACCTCCATGTCCTTCCGGCCGAATGGCCAGTTCCAGGACGCCTGGATGATGCCCGTGGCATCCGGGTACTCGACCAGGATATTGGCTTCGTCGTCGACCCGCGCGTACCCCGGGTCGTCCGTTTTGAGGTGTTGGAGGACGGCGGTGACCGCAATCGGGCGTTCGCCCTTGCGCAGCCAGGTCATCAGGTTGGCGCCGTAGCACCCGAAGTCGGTCAACGCCCCGCCGCCGTTCAGCTCGGGATCGGTCAGCCAGTCGAAAAATTCCCGCTCCACCCCGATCTCTCGCGGCCCTTCGTGCCCGTCGTGCACGACGATTTTGCGGACCTCGCCCATCGCGCCTTCGTCGATCACGCGCCGGTACACAAACTGGTTGCTCGCGTACCAGGTCGTCTCGTAGTTGACGAGGACATGGATGCCGGCGGCATACGCGGCATCGCGTATCGCCTGGGCGTGCTCCATCGACACGGCGAGCGGCTTTTCCATCATGGCATGGATGCCTCGGGCCGCCGCCATCTCCACGACGCGCCGGTGATCGAACGTGTTGGTGAAGATCGTAATCGCTTCGGGCCGAACGACATCCAGCATGGTAGCGAGGTCCGTATAACGCATCGATTCCGGCACATCGAAGCGGGCGCCGCGCTCGGCGAGCAGGCGCGGATCCGGGTCGTACACGCCGACCAGTTCGATATCGGAACGTTGCATGGCGTCCCGCAAAAAGCCGTTCACATGTCCGTGGACCAGCCCCACGATGGCGATGCGCAGCGGCGCGGGGGATTCGGGGCGATTGCCGGAGAGTGCCATGAGGGCGGGCAGAACCAGGAATAGAGCCAGCCGGCGCAGCCGGCCGGCGGACGCGAGGCGCTTCATACGGGTGTGGGAAAGGGTGTCCAGATGATGGCGAACAGTCTACGGAAATTCCCGCCAGCATGCCACACGCGACGCATCGCGCCGGCGAAAGGAAACACATGCCCGCCGCCTCGACATCATTTTATTGCCCCATATATCATAATTTCTTTTATTTTTTTAGGTTATCGAACCCGTTTTATGCATATCATGCAAAACCCCACCCCTTTTGCCCGATTGAGGATCCAGCCGGATGTCGCTACTATCAAGTTATGCCCTCACCAGCGCGCATGACGAGATGTTCATGGAGGGCCTCGTCCCGCGCCCGCACTACGAGACACTGCATCGCCGGCTCCAGGAGCTGTCCGCCGACGAGCTGATCCAGCGCCAGCACGCGGCCGACATGGCCTTCCTGCAGCGCGGCATTACCTTCACCGTCTACGGTCACGATGAGGGGACCGAAAAGATCTTCCCGTACGACATCCTGCCGCGCATCCTCAGCCGGCAGGAATGGGAGCACCTGGAAGCCGGTCTCTCGCAACGCATTACGGCCCTCAACCTTTTTCTGAAGGATATCTACCACGAGGGGCATATCCTCCGCGACGGCGTCGTTCCCCGACAGCTCGTGTACAGCTGCAAGCACTACCGCCGGGAGATGCGGGGCGTCCGGATCCCAAAAGACATCTACGTGTCGATCGCCGGCATCGACCTGGTTCGGCTCCCCGACGGCACGTTCGCGGTCCTGGAGGACAACCTGCGGGTGCCGAGCGGTGTGTCCTACATGCTCAACAACCGCCAGGTGATGCGCAATGTCTTCCCCAAGCTCTTCCAGCACTATCAGATCCGGACGGTAGACCACTACCCCAACGCGCTGCTCAACACACTGCAGGAACTGGGCGCCGGAGTCCGCGAGCAGACGGTCGTGTTGCTAACCCCCGGGGTCTTCAATTCCGCCTACTTCGAGCACGCTTTCCTTGCGAGGCAGATGGGCATTGAGCTGGTCGAAGGACGCGACCTCCTCGTGCACAACAACGTGGTCTATACCCGCACGACCGCCGGCCTGAAACGCGTCGACGTCATCTACCGGCGCATCGACGACGACTTCCTCGACCCGATCCCGTTCCGGTCGGACTCGACGCTGGGCGTACCCGGGTTGTTCAACGCCTACCGCGCCGGCAACGTCATCCTCGCGAACGCGATCGGCACCGGCGTGGCGGACGACAAGGCGATGTATGCCTATGTGCCGGCGATCATCGAGTATTATCTCCAGCAGGAGCCGATTCTGGCCAATGTGCAAACGTACCTGCTGGAGAACGCCTCCGATCGGAGCTTCGTCCTGGAAAACCTGCAGCACCTCGTCGTCAAATCGGTCGACGAGTCGGGCGGCTATGGGATGCTGATCGGGCCGCACAGCACGGCCTCAGAGCGAGAAACGTTTCGGCTCGCCATCCAGCAATCGCCGCGGAAGTACATCGCCCAGCCCACCCTCGCGCTTTCGGCAGCCCCCTGTTTCATAGGCGAGCGGGTCGTGCCGCGACACGTCGACCTCCGTCCGTACGTGCTGTTCGGCTCCAGCGTCCGCATCGTGCCGGGCGGCCTCACGCGGGTGGCGCTGAAGGAAGGTTCGCTGGTGGTGAACTCTTCGCAGGGCGGCGGGAGCAAGGACACCTGGGTCATCGACTGAGAGAAAACGCATGCTTTCACGAGTCGCGGATAGTCTATACTGGATGAGCCGGTACCTCGAACGGGCCGAGCATACGGCGCGCGTGCTGAACGTCAACCTGCACGGCCTACTCGATCAAAAGGACGATGTCGTACAGCAGCGCTGGCGCAGGGTGGCCCGCAGCCTGTATATGCCGGCGGTGCCGGACACGGGCTTCGAGCCCTACCTCGTCGCCGCCTCGCTCACGTTTGACGCGCGGGTCCCCGGGTCGATCGTCAACAGCATCGTATCCGCCCGCCAGAATGCGCGGGAGATTCGCGAGCAGATCAGCACGGAGATGTGGGAGCAGATCAACAGGATGTTCCTGCACGTACAGCACGCCCAGCGGCTGGGCATCTGGGATACCGACGCGCATGCCTTCTTCCAGGCCGTCCGGGACGGCTCGCACCTGTTCCAGGGCATGTCGGACACGACCCTCAGCCACGACGAAGGGTGGCTGTTCATCCAGCTCGGGCGGTACATCGAGCGCGTGCAATCCATCGTGCGCTTGCTGGGCGTCCATTTCGACGACCCTGCCGTGCCGGAAGACGGATCGTTTGCAATCGAGGACTACATGGAGTGGGTCGGCCTGTTAAAGTCCTGCACGGCGTTCGAGGCCTACTGCCGGCTCCACACGGCCAACATCCAGCCCGATCGGGCCATGGGCTTTCTGCTGCTCCATCCCTCTTTCCCGCATTCCGTCCATTTCGGCATCCGGATGATTCTCAGCGCCCTCGAAGCGCTCTCCGAATCGATCCCGCTGATGAAGCAGAGTGAGGCGTACCGACAGGCCGGCAAGCTGGCATCCAGCCTGCAATTCGACCCGATCGGTGACATCCTCGCCGGCGACGTCCAGGGCTATCTGGAGGAAATCCACCACCGCTGCCTCCAGATCCACGACAGTGTCTTCGAAACCTGCATCACGTACCCGCTCAACTACAACCTCGCCTACTAGCATGCAGTATGTCATCCGCCACATCACCCGGTTTTCGTACGAGTCCCCCATTCGCGAAAGCCGCATGGAAGTACGCATGTGCCCGCGAACCGAGTCCGAGCAGCAGTGTTATTCATTCGACCTCGACATCACGCCCCATGCCCAGGTGCACAGCTACCAGGACTACATGGGCAACACGATCCACCACTTCGATATTCCGGATGTACACGATGAACTGACCCTGACCTCACGCGCGCTGGTGGAAGTGCGCCCGAAAGACGACCTGCCGGAGGCCGTCGGGATGGAGGCCTGGGAGGCCATCGAAGCCATCATGGCCGGCGATGCGCATCTGGAGATGGTGCTGCCCAGCGCATATGCCCGTCCGACGCAGCTGCTGCACGCCTTCATCGCAGAGCACGACATCGCACGGACGAGCGATCCGCTCACCCTGCTTCGCCGGCTCAACGGACTCATCTACGAGCAGTTCGACTACAGCCCCCAGAGCACGCACGCCCATTCGCCCATCGACGACGCGTTAAAGATGCGGAGCGGGGTCTGCCAGGATTTCGCCCATATCTTTATTTCCCTGGCCCGGCATCTGTTCATTCCCTGCCGCTACGTCAGCGGCTACCTCTTTCATCGCCCCAACACCGACCAGGAGCACAACCGGTCGGCTGAAGACGGCTCGCACGCGTGGGTGGAGGCCTACATCCCCGGCCTCGACTGGGTCGGGTTCGATCCCACCAACAACACCCTCGCCGACGACCGGCATATTCGGGTGGCCATCGGGCGCGACTATGTCGATGTGCCGCCGACGCGGGGCGTGTACAAGGGGTCGGCCCGGAGCACGCTGCACGTGGGCGTTTCCGTGGCGCGGGCCCGATTCCCCGTGCGCGAGGCGGCGATGCCCCAGCTGGCGCTCGTGGTGCAGCCCGGCGATCTCAACGGCGTCGAAATGACGCCGGCGGAAAGACTCCAACAGCAGCAGCAACAGCAATAAACGCGATTACTCGAGCATCACCGTCCGCACGCGCTCGATCGTTTTGCCGCTCTCAAGATCCGTCACATGCAAGGCCAGCACATACACACCGGGCGGCTGGTTACTGGCATCCATGATGAAGTATTGCCCGTCGTCCGCCGTGGAGCCCACGCCCTCGAAGCGCACCGCCACGCCCTCGCCGCCGCCGCCCCGTCGAAACGCGCGCCGAAACACCTGATTGAGCCGGCCGGCATCTTTCCGGGCGATCAAGAGCGCCTCGACCTGATACCGCGTGCTGCCTTCCGCTGACGCCTTCAGGTTGTACATCTCGAAATAGATGTATAACGGCTGCTCGACGCCGAATACGCCCCAGGGCGCCGGATAAATGCGATACCCCCGTCGCTCGAAATAGGATGCGCCGATATGCTCCGTCTCGGCCTCTTCCGCGAGGTACGCAAGCTGGATATCGGAGACGCCGAAATCGCTCGACGTGAAATCGGGAATCGTGATATCCGAGCGCTCAAACCCCAGCGCGCCCTGCGTTTTGGATTCAAACTCCACCGCGAGCGTGTGCTCGCCGGCCGGCGCATCGAGGCCCATGGCGCCGATCCAGATGGTGGCGTCGTTGAAGACATGCGCCTCCGCGCCGGGCACCTCATCGATGTGGAGCCGCTTTTCGGATACCGGTCCCTCCTCGCCGGCCAGCAGGAAGGCGCCGGCCTCGACATCAAGCTTGAGGGCACTCTGGCGCGGACCCACCGAAAGCGGGATGCCATAGGCCACATAGAGGTCGGACCCGCCGCCTTCGCGCTTGAAGGCGCTGGCCAGATGCGGGAAGAACACCTTGCGGCCGGCCGGCTCGTAGGCATAGGCCTCCGGCGTTTCCCGGATGGTATTGCGCGTCTTGATGACGTAATCGAAATCCGCCGCGGTCGAACGTACCGTATTGAACGCTTCCGAGCAGGGCGTATAGAGCGTGAACTCGTTCAGGGGGGGGATGATGACATTTTGGGCATCCCCGAAATTGCCGGCATTGCCGAAGACAAACCGGTAGTCTGGATACTCGAAGATGTGGAAATTGCTGATGCTGCTCAGATTGCCCGACGTCATCCGGCCGCTGCAGCCTGCAATCTGGTTGCTCATGTAGTACATGGCCGTGGGCGGTCCGTAGCGTACGTAGACCTTGCCACGGTCGGAATCCCATCCGCGCAACGACAGCTTCTCCTCGCCGAAATGCATGTCGGCAAAGACGAGCCGGGCATAATGCTCGATTTCGCGTTCATTCGAGGGAGTGAGGTACCGCGGATCCCGGCGCGACCAGAACCGCTCGGTGCTGAAGGCCGGATCCGCCGCGGCGAGCGCCTCGCCGGCGTCGTTCATGACCCGATGCACATCGTCGAACACGGCGCGCTCGTCCGCCGGCATGAGCCGGAGCGCCTCGTGAAAGGCCTGTTCGGCTTCTTCCGTCTGCCCGAGCTGATGCGTCGCGTATCCGAGATACAGCCACGCGTGGTAGTCGTCCGGATATTCCTGTCGCATGGTGGAAGCCCAGTACTTCATGCCATGCGCGTCGCCGTCGCCGGACAACAGGGCCATGAGTGGCGCATAGGCTTCGAGATAGGACGGGTCCCGCTCGAGGACGCCAAGCAGCCGCTCGTTCGCCTCCGCAAAGGCGGAGTCCGCCCGGATCCCTAGGTCCTGTACGACATACCCGCGCTGACGCATCTCCTCGATGTCGAACGGGTTTTGCGTGGCCGGCGGCTCGGGCGCATCCGGGATGTCCTTGTCGTCCACCACGAGCCGGTGCTGGATTTCCCGGTTGGTTTCCAGCGGCGACTCGAAGGGCGTCAGTTCCGGCAGGCGTATCCGGTTGCGGTGATGCTGGTAGACGAGGGTGCGCTCGGCCCCGATGGCCGTGTTGGCGTACGCATTGTCCGGATCGATGCGCAGCATATCGCGCAGCATATCGCGTTCACGGGCCTTCTGGATGATCCGAAACGCACGCGACCCGATGCGGTGCTGCCATTCGCGGTAGAGCAGGTTGGTCTAGTCGCGATCGATGGCGCGGTTGATGGAGCGCGTGGCATCGGGTTCGTTGCCCTGCACGGCATACGCGCGCGCCAGGTAATAATACGCGTTCGCCGCTCCCGGGCTTTGTTCGACAAACGCCGTCAGGTGTTCGATGGCCTCGTCGAAGCGACCGGCATCGAAGGCCGCCTTGCCCTCCAGGAAGTGCAGGGAGTCGGCGGGGGACTGCGCCGTGGCCGGCGCGATGTTCCACGCCGCGCCGGCCACGGCCAGCAGGAGAATGACCAGAATACGTCGTGTCGCGCTCGTAGCGGGCATGGTGGCGTCCGGCGGTGAAGGGGCTTTGCGGGGAAGCTTAGCAAGGGAGCTCCGCAGCGGAGCTTTGCAGTGGAGTCGATCCCGTCGGCGGGTCCATCCGACCGGAGCGATCCATCCCTGTAAACGCGACCGTTTCACCGCGGGTCCGACGTCACGCGAGAATGCCCTGCCCTCCTAGCGCATGAAATGCACCACATGCGTGACGACGCCCAGCACCTCGAAGCGCATCTCCTCGATAATGTCGATCGGCGGGTACTCCGGATTTGCGGACACCAGCCGCACCTTGCCGTTGCGGTATTCGATGCGCTTGACCGTGAGTTCGCCCTGCACGGCGGCGACGACAAAGTCGTTATTCCGATGCCGCACCGAGCGGTCGACGACCAGCAAATCGCCATCGATGATGCCGGCCTGAACCAGCGAATGGCCCTGCACCCGCACCAGAAAGGTAAAGGCGGGTTTGGCGATCAGGTCGTTCAAACACATCGGCGGCTCGAGCACGCTGCCGGACTCCCGGCTGGCCGGATGGCTGGTGGCGCGTCCCTGGGGGCGGCGTGGGGCGATGTTCTGCACTGCTATGGCCATAGTCGATCGGAGCATATAGGTTAATGGGACGAGCTATCGGGGAGCTGTCACCATTATACATATATCACACATGTGTTTGCAAGATGTATGTGTGATCCGATCGTAAATTTTTTTGAGGCCGTCGGCGCGCCGCTCAGGCGCTCCGGTCGAGCAAGGGATCGAGCGATGCCACGCGCCCGAAAAGCCGGCGGTAGGCCGCGCTCTCTTCGAGCAGCATGGAGAGCGTCTCCAGCCCCGCCGGAGCCGTCCGCCGGCCGGCCTCCAGCAACACGTCCCGATCGGCGAACCGGACCTGAACGCCGAGTTCACCCAGCGTTTCCAACCCCACCCGCACCGCCAGTTCGGTCGACGCCATCGCGGCGGCCAGGCGCTCGATGTCCGTGCGCCCGCCCAGCTCGGTCAGTGCGTATTTGACGACGCCGGCGAGCCGCCGGCGGAAAGCCGCCACGGTATCCAGCCCCGGATCCGCTGCAAAGGCATAGACGGTCCGCGGCTGCACGCGGGCCAGCAGATCGTCCACGACCCGCTGGTGCGGCGGACAGGTCCAGATCACCAGCACCTCCGCCGGCTCCGCCTCATGGCGCCCTTTCATCGCGTCGCAAGCCGGCCCGACCTCGCCCCAGACCAGCGCATCCGGATGTCGGTCCAGCACCCCCTGCAAGGCGGCCGCGGGATCGGCTTGCTGTCTGTGATCGACGATATCGATGCGTTCCACCGCCGGCCGATGCGCGTCGCCGCCGGCCTCGCGGTATTCTTGCCACGTCAACGACAGCGACGGCTCTCCTCGAAAATAACCGACGCGGGCGCGCAGCACCAGGTCGATCGCCTCAGTCGGCGCCGGCTCCGTCGTGCTGTTCCACCAGAGCACCTCGCCTTCCGCGCCCCGCCGGTCCCGGAGCGTAACCTTCCGATGCCGCTTCGTCTTGCCGATCTCGCGAACGCCAACCGGGTCCAGCCCCGTACAGAGGATGTGGACCGGCGGATTGCCCGGTCCGAACGGCGCGGCGGCGTTGATCTCATCCGCAAAGTCGGGCGTGAGTTCGTTGAAATCGACCTTGAGCGCGATCTCCAACACGGGATCCGGGGGCGCGCCGTCGCGCTGTCTGGACAACGCCGTCGACACGCCGACGCGAAACCGGTCGATCTGATCGGCATCGATCGCGAGGCCGGCCGCCATCGGGTGGCCGCCGAATCCGTGCAAGAGGTGCGCCTGCGTGGCGATGGCCTCGGTCACGTTGTAGCCGTCGACGGATCGCGCCGAGCCGCGGGCCGGCTCGCCCTCCGGGCTCGCGAGCAGGATGACCGGCTTACCGTAGTCTTCAACCAGGCGGCTGGCCACGATCCCGATCACCCCCTGGTGCCACCACGGATGAGCCAGTACGAGGGCGGCGAACTGCGCGAGCGTGGCGTCTTTTTCGATCTGTTCGCACGCGGCGCCATAGACCTGATCGGTGAGCAGCCGGCGTTGCTCGTTCAGCCGGTCGAGCTCTTCGGCAATCTCGTTGGCGAGGCCGGCATCCCGTGTGGTGAGCAGCGGGACCGCCACGTTGGCATCCGCCAGACGGCCCACGGCGTTGAGACGCGGGCCGATCCCGAATCCGATATCTTCTTCGTTCAGCACCGCCGGCTGGATGCCGGCGCGCTCCATGATGGCGCGAAGCCCGACACGTTCGGTCCGCCGAAGCACCTCCAGCCCTCGCTGCAGCAGGTAACGCGCATCGCCCGTCAGGGTCGCCAGGTCGGCGACGATACCAAGCGCCACGAGGTCGAGAAACGCCTCCACCTCGCCCACGCGGCCAGCCCGGGCATACAGCGACTCGACCACCTTGTACACGACGCCCACCCCGGGCAGGGTCGACAGCGGATGTTCGGGGGGCAGAAACTTAGGGTTGACCAGCGCGATCGCCTCGGGCAATGTTTCGGGCAGATCGTGGTGATCGGTCACCACCACATCCACGCCGGCCGCATTCGCCAACTCCACGGCGTCGGCCGCCGCGATGCCGGTATCGCACGTCACCAGCAGGTCGATGCCGTCGTCCAGATAGGTCTGCAGCACGTCGGGGCGCACCCCGTGCGACTCGCGGGCGCGTATGGGGATGTGGTAATCGACGCGGGCCCCGAGCCCCTCCAGCGCGGACACAAACAGGGCGGTCGACGTCTGCCCGTCCACATCGAAATCGCCCCAGACAAGGATGCGCTGTCCCGTGCGAATCGCGGCCTCGATCCGTGCCACGCCGGCGACGAGTCCGGGCATCGCCTCGGGTGGAGCCGGCGTGTAGGCGCCCGGATCGAGAAACGCGCGCACCCTGTCCGGATCCACCAGTCCGCGTTGCATCAGGATGCGCGCCAGCCGCGCCCTTCCGCCCGCGGCGTCCAGCAGCGCCGGCGGAATGGGGGTATGTTGCGGAAGCAGACGCCAGGTGCGCATGGCTCGTCGATTCGTGGGGAAGTTGCTTATTTGAAGGCGATCGCCTCGATCTCATCCAGGTCGCCGAGCGCATCCAGGGCGAGGTCCACCGCATCGTCCGCTTCGTCGCCGAGCAGGGGTCCGGCTGCCGCACCGCGGCCGCAAAACGACCGGTAGGTGCAGTACTGACACAGGCGTTCGTCTTCCGTCAACGGGAAGCGCCCTTCCTGCCGGCCGGCCGCGATGCGGTCGACCAGCTCCGTCAGATACCGCTCATCCTGACGAAACGTATCGCTGTCGTAACCGACGACGACGGGCTCCTCGGGATAACGGGCGAACCAGTACACCATCTGCACAGCCTCGGGAGGGATCGGCGTCCCGCCGGTGAGCGCCGCGCCACTCGACGCGAGCAGATAGCGGTACACGCGCGTCTGCATCCGCTCGAGCAGGCGCGCACGCTGAGGCGGCTGGCGCGAGGTCTTCCAGTCGAAGATGACGGCGGCTTCGCCATTCCACACGATCAGGTCGTACTGGGCCACGAGCGTCGGGCCACCCGATCCGATGGTGCCGACCAGCATGCGCTCGATGAAGCGCTCGCCCTCGACCTCGCCGGCGGGATCGTACATCCCGTAGTTCTCCCACCAGTCGGCCACCTCCGGGGTGTCAGCGGCGGTGGGCTCCAGGACGGCGGCGCCCAGCAGGTCCTGCTCGACCATCCGATGAAACCGACGGCCGTCGGCCATCAGCTGTTCATAAGCCAGCGGCGGATGCGCGGGGATGGCGGGCCACGTCATCCGATCGAGGTACTGCAGCTCGAACCGGCGCTCGCAGTCGACGAACGTCTGCAGGTTGTGGGCGCTGAAAATCAGCGGACGTTCATGCTCCATGCGCGGCTACCCATGCTTTGAGGGCCTCGAATACGACGGCCGGCTTGTTTTTCCCCTTCCCGTTGTTGGACGTCACGATCAACTCCTTCCGCGCCCGCGTGATGCCGACATATAGCAGCCGAAGCCGCTCGCGGGCATACTCGAGGCGCGAGCGCCGCGTCGCGTCGCCTTCCCGATAGGACGACCCGTCCAGGGCGGCGTCCAGCTGCGCGAGCGTCTCGGCCTCCAGGTTGAGGTGCTCGCGTACGAACCATTTTTCGGACTGGAACGAGTCGGTGTCGAGTCCGGCGGGGAAGTGGAAGTCGTTGACGGACATCAGATACACGCGGTCCCACTCCAGGCCTTTCGCACCATGCATGGTGGCCACGGCCACCTGGCCCCTGAACGCCTCGGGGTCGAAACCGGTCTTGTCCGCCTCGATGGCCCGGAGCCGGCGCTGATCCTTCGCAATCTCCTGCAATGCGTACTGAAACGCGTCGAGCGTATCCAGTTGCTTTTTCAGCATGTTTTGATTGGCTTTTACTAGACTGACCGGAAGGTCATCTTTTCTATACAGATAAGGCTGCGCTCGCCGGGTCAGCTCGTCTCCAAACAGCTGCGTCATGGCCAGCTTTTCGGGTTCGACGAACAGATCCTGCGCGAGGCCTGTGAGCAGTTCGCCGATCGGCAGCAGGGCCAGCCGATGCCAGGCGCGCAGCTGCTCGCGAAAGGCCTCGAAATACGCGACGGCGTCGGCGCCGAAGCCGGCGGCCTGCGCCGCGAGCCAGTCCGCCCCCGGGCGGGGCCACAGGAACGCTTCCACATCGGCGCATTCGGAGATCAGGGCTTCATGCTCCTTGAGCCGGTTCGCCGTTTCGTCGCTCTCCTCATCCCGACGCACCCGGCTGAACCAGACCCGGTACACGATGGGGAGCATCTTCGCCGAGGCCGGATGCGCCAGGTGCTGCAGGATGCGGCACAGCGCGCCGGCGGCCTCCCGGGTGGAGGTCGTAAGTCGAAGCAGCGCATCGGTAAACGGCAGGCCGGCTACGACGAGGGCATGAATGACTTCCGCCGCCTGGCGGTGCGTGGGGGCGAGCACGACCACGGTTTCGTCCGGGTGCTCGGGGAGCCACTTCTTGAGCGAGCGCAGGATGAGATCCAGCTCCTGCTCGGCCGACGCTCCGTCGTAATGAAACGTGATCCGGCAGGCGTCGTCCGGCGGATTCGGCTGCGGATCCCCTTCCGGCGTGGGCTCGATGAGGGGCGTGCCGAGCGCGTCGCGCACATCGACGACCGGCGCCTCCTCCATCGTCCACTGGATGAGCGCATTGGCCAGCCGCAGAATGGGCCGGCCCGAGCGTCCCGAGTTGGGCAGCGCCCTGCGGGCATCCGCCTCCTCCAGAAAATCGCGCAGGTATTTCGGGTTCGCCGTCGTGAACGTCTCGTAGATCGCCTGGTTGGGATCGCCGACGCGCACCCAGTTGCCGTCGCGGCCGACGAGCCGGCGGAGGATCTGCTCCTGCAGGTTGCTGCTGTCTTGCGCCTCGTCCTCGAGGATATAGGGCCACTGCCACCGCAGCCGTTCGACGAGCGGGGCGCTCGATGGATGATCCAGCACATCGAGCGCGAAGGTGATCAGATCGTCGAAGTCGACACCGCTGCGGGCGGCGAGACCCTGCTGGTAGCGCTCGTAGACCTCGGCGGCGAGCCCGACGAGTGCCGGGTGCTCTTCGCCCAGTGCCGCGCGCAGCGATGCGGCCGTGACACGACGGTTTTTCAGGTGCGATATTGCGTTGCGCATCACCTGCTCCAGGCCGTCCGGCAGCTGTTTCTCGAGGATGCCCCGCTGTTTGTTGCCCGGCATGTCGGCGACGAGGTAGCCGGCGAGGGTGTTCATGTAGCGGGGATAGGTCGAATGAAACGCCTCCCGCAGGATCGCCTCGACCGTGCGTTCGTCGACGATCGAAAAATCCTCCGGCAGGCCCAGCGTGGTCGGCGCCTGGAGCACGATGTCGTAGGCCAGGCTGTGGAGGGTCGACACGTGGTACCCGATCCCCGGGATCATCCCCTCGTCCTGCAGGAAGCTCGCGATGCGTTTCCGGAAATTGTCGACGGCCGAATTGACGAGCGTGACCACCAGCACCTCCTGGCCGTCCTCGATCCGGTCTTCCTGGATGAGGGACGCGGCCAGGCGGGAAAGCGTCCACGTCTTCCCGCTGCCGGGCACCGCGGCAATCCCCATGGTGCCCCGGGTGTAGGAGAGGATGGCCTGTTGCGCCGGCCTGGGGTTGAACATGGACTCAGGCCTCGCTCTGGATGTCTACCGGCACCTGACGTGCCGCCCGGCTGAGCGCCTGGAGCAGCAGCCCTTTCTGATCCCGCCCCGTCGCGCTGAGCGAACTCACGAAGAGATGCAGTTCGCCGGTGCAGCGGCGGATCAGCCCGAGGGCGGCGTGCGTGAGGCGTTCGAGTTCGAACGAATGCTCCTGCCGGTCGTCCCACGTCGATCCCGGCGTCCATTCGCGGTTCAGGATGTAGGGATTCGTCAGCGGCTGGTTGATGCGGCGATGCCAGGCCGTGCTGCCTACATCGAGCCATAGCTGGGCCCGGACCGGCCGATTCCGAAGCAGGAACGTATGCACCGGGGCGAGGAGCACGGCGTCCGCCGGCTCGTCCCACTCGAACGCGTAAAAAGCGGAAATCACGCCTTCCTGGACCATGTCGCGATAGGCCTTCCCGGCGCTGGCGTGCGGCATGCCGGCCGCCGCCCCGCGAAACCGCGCGGCGGATTCGACCAGTGCGCCGACGAGCTTTCCGGCCTCGACCGCGCCGACCTGCCACTCGGCGGCTCCCCGGTGGAATCCGTAGCCAGGCTGGCTGAGCAGCTCCCCGAAGGCGCGACTGAAAAAATGATCGATGGGCGCCGGCTCGCCGGCGGCGTAGGCCTCCACCCAGGCCCGGAGCCCCTCGTAGGCCTCGCCGATCTGGTACGAAACGCGGTCTCGCACGCCCGCCGGGGCCGCCTCGAAGGGCAGCAGCGCCACGCCCTCGCTCGCCGTAGGGACCACCGCCCCGGCGAGCAACGACGCCCGCACCAGATCGCAGCCCCCGAGCACCCGATAAAAGAGCAGCGTAGCCGCCTCCCGGTGCGGAATTGCCTCCCACGCCGGGTGCGCAAACGCCGCGAGGGTGAGCATGACGCGCGTCACCGGCTCGTCGTACAGCAGGCGCGAAGGCCGGTGAGCATACGAGGCGATCCCCATTTTTTCAAGCTGGAGCGTCAGCGCATAATGCACGTTGTCGCCGAGCATCGGCGCGATCACCGCGATCTCCCCCGGCGGCACGCCGGCGTCCGTCAGCCGCCCGACACACGCCGCCGCGCGGTCGATCATCCCGTGGTGCAAGCGGTCCACGTACACCGTCACCGAAGACGCGGCGTCGCCGGCGGGCGCGACCTCCTGATTTGCGGCGGCATCCCGGCGGATAGCCCGGCGCAGCGCCTCGCCGAAGGCCTGGAGCGCCGGCGGAGCCGTATGGATGATTTCCCGCGTTTCGTGCCGGTCGCACCGGGCAGCCAGGCGGCCGGCCGAGCGCGCGCTCGCGCCCATAAACAGCCGGTACGAGCCCTCGGTATCCGCCACGAGCAAGGCCGATTCGAACGACGGCAGCCACGCGGCGATCAGGTCGTGCGCGACCGGGACATCCTCCTCGAGGTTATCGACGACGAGGTGCCGGTACCGGGCCAGCAGGTGCCGGCGGATGGCCGTGTCCTCGCCGGCGATGCCGACGAACAGGGTGAGATACGAGGCAAAATCGACCAGACTGTGGGCGCGGCAATGCGCCCGATATCCTTCGAGCGCGGCCATGATGTCCCCCGTCATCCCCCCGCCGCTCTTTTCGCCGATCGCCACGTCGTCCAGAAAAGCCGGCAGACGATCCAGATCCAGCCCGTGCGCGGCCGCCTTGTTGAGGTTATCGAGCAGCTGGCTGTAGAGCCGGGGACGGGTGAGGCGGGTGCCGGCGAAGGCGCCCCGCTCGATCAGCGGCTGCACGACGGCCGCCATGAAGTATTGCGCCTGCTCGTAGGTCAGAAAATGCGGGGGCCGATCCAGTGAAAACCCGTCCGTCGGCGCCACTTCCGGCCAGAACAGCTCCACGTACCGACGCGCCAGCCCCCCGATGGTCGCTTTCTCCAGCCGGTACCACTCCGCCGGCGTGAAGGCCGGCTCGTAGGCCCGCGTGTAGCTGCGTTGCGGCGTGATGAGCAAGACCGACTCCGGCGCGACGCCGGCATCCAGCAGCGCACGGATCCGCGCCACGGCCGCCGTAGTCTTCCCCGCGCCGGCCGGGCCGTCGAGAAACAGGGCGTCGAATTCGGTGAATGCGGGCTGCATGAATCGGGGATTCGGGCTGCGGGATCGGGGATGGCGGATCGTCGATGCGGGCATCCCCCGGAAAACCTACCAGACGCGTTTTGCGCCTCAAACATACCTTCCGCCAGCCAGAATAAAAACCGCGGGTGACAACCCGGTGTCAGCAGGCTATTCGCCGGCCGACTGATCGTTCAGCGTCCAGTCGTAACCCAGGTAATCCACCCGGTAGCCGCCGGCCTCCAGCCGGGCCCCGACGTCGCCGTCGAAATAGCGCGCGATGAATTGCTGAACGGCGGCCTCGCTCCCGCCGAAATCGGCCTCGAACCATTTGAAAATCTTGGACAGCGCGACGGCGTCATCCGACACCGGGACCTGGTTTTTGGCCTCATCGTGCAGGAATCGCCGGCCCTGGTCGTCAAGCTGCGCATCCAGCCGCTCGCCGGCGTAGGCCTCCTCGCGCAACGGAGGGCAGCTCATCGCGGCGCAGACGAGCGCGAAATGGACGCGGGGCTCGGCAAATGTCGGCCGGATGATCGTATGTTCGATCTCGTCCAGCGTGCGGGTGACGCCCGCCACCTGCCCCACGCTCACCTTGAACGGGGTGTTGACCTTCGGGACGATGAACGGGATGCCCCGGACGCCCCGGGGGGCCAGGCGGAGGATGCTCTTTGTCGGATAGTTCTCGACGATGAGCTTCAACGTGAGGGCGTTATAGGCGTTGAGCCAGAACGCGAGCTGATCGGGCTCGTTCATGTTGGCGGGATCGGTTTCGGCCAGATCCTCCAGATAGGCATCCAGCTGACCGGACGCCTTGAGCCCGGCGTAATCCACAAGCCCATCCCGAACATAGGCCCCGAGGATCGTATCGAACGCCCCATGATCGAACCGTTCCGGAGCGCGGACGGGGTCCCGCGCCGTGATCAGGTCGAAACGACCGCTCGTGCAGCCGGTCAGGGCGAGCAGACACGCGCCGAGCAGCAGGATGGCCGGCCATGACGGACCGATCTTCGTTTCCTCGCCTGCGGTATAAACGGCCTGTTTGAATGATTGCGATCGCATGAAAAATCGGGTTGATACGTTACCTGTTGATTTTGAAGCCCGTACGGCGGCCGGCGCGCTCCGTCTGAGCGTCGTCATTCCTACGCTCAACGAAGCGGCCCGGATTGGCCGGCTCGTCGAGCACCTGCGCCGGCATGCCGATGCGAGGCTGGAGGACATCCTCGTCGTCGACGCCGACAGCGCGGACGGCACCGCGTCCGTGGCCGATCTGGCCGGCGCCCGGGTCATCCGAAGCGACACCCGGTGCCGGGCGGCGCAGATGAATCTGGGCGCCCGGATGGCGGGCGGGAATGTCCTCTACTTCGTGCATGCGGACGCGCTCCCGCCGGCATCGTTCCTCGACGCCATCGAACGCGCGCTGGCGCAGGGCCGGCCGATGGGCTGTTTCCGGATGGCGTTCGACACGGCCCATCCCCTGCTTCGCGTCAACGCGTATTGCACGCGGTTCGATCTCCCGTTCTGCCGCGGCGGCGACCAGACGCTTTTCGTCACCGCATCGCTTTTCGAGGCGACCGGCGGGTACGACGAAGCGCATGTCATCATGGAGGAGTACGACTGGCTGCGCCGCGCGCGCGAACGCGCGCCCTTCGCCATCCTCCCGGAAACCGTGACCGTCTCCGCCCGCAAATACCGCGACGCCAGCTACCTGCGCGTCAATCTGGCCAACGCGTGCGTCTATACGTTGTACGCGATGGGGATTTCCACCCCGCGGCTGCGCCGCCTGTACCGCCGGCTGCTGCATCGGTATCGTTCCGGCGCCACCTGAATGGATGCGTGAGGCGGCCCCGCGTTACACCGTGCACCGTTTGACGCGGAGTGCGTATCTTGCCGCGTCGTTCCCGGCTCACGCAATCCATCCCGCCCATGACCCGTCCTCGCATCACTTTCGTCCTCCTGCTCGCCCTCGCCGTCGGCTGCGCCCAACCCGACGCGGCGCCGCCGGCGGAATCCGGCACGTCCGCCATCCGCGCCCTCCTCGTCGGCGGCGGGTCCTCGCACGACTTCGACCGCTGGTTCAACCAGGAAGACATCGCCACCCTTCGGAAAGCAGGCATCGACATCGTCTACACCAGCGACCCGTCCGCCATCCCGACGGCCGTCGACACCCTGGATGTCCTCGTCCTTTCCACGAACCAGCCGGTCGACGACGGCGCGACGCGCGCGGCGATCGAGGCCTTCGCCGCGGCGGGCAAGGGGCTCGTCCTCTACCACCCGGCCGTCTGGATCAACTGGAAAGACTGGCCGGCCTACAACCGCGACCTCGTCGGCGGCGGCGCATCGAGCCACGGTCCCTACGGCGCCTTCACGGTCACCATCCAGAACACGACACACCCGATCACGCTCGGCGTGCCGGCCACGTTTTCGCTCGACGACGAACTGTACCGCTTCGCCGTCGCCGCCGACGGTCCGGGCATCGACGTGCTCGCCACGGGGCACGAAGCCGCCTCCGGCACCGATTTCCCCGTCCTGTGGACCGTGCGCCACCCCACCGCGCGCATCGTGGGGCTCACGCTGGGGCACGACGGCGCGGCGCACGAGCTGCCGGCGTTTCGCCAGCTGCTGACGAACAGTGTTCGATGGGCCGCTGGCAGGGAATGACTCGCACACCAGGCGCTTTCCTGCGGCATCGGCGGGTGTTGCGACTGTACGTATATTCCACGCCGCCTTTCCGCCGCGACCCTTTCACGCCAACGTATTTGCATGCGCATCGTACGACGGACGCTTCCGTATTTTCTTCTCCTCCTTCTGGCCGCGACCGCCTCGGCGCAGTCGCCGCCCTACCGCATCGCCGACGTGCCGGCGTGGGTAGATATCGCCCCGCTGCCGGATCCCGATCCGATCCCCGTCAACGAAATCAGCGACGGTCTGTATTACCTCCGTCTCGACGAGCAGGACCGCGTCGAGGGCCGGCAGCTCGATGTCTTCGAGCACACGGCGTATGCCATCGTCAACACGCAGGGCATCCAGAACGGATCGCAGATCGCGATCGAGTTTGACCCGACGTACCAGGCGTTGACGCTGCATTTCGTCCGCATCCGGCGGAACGGACAGACGATCGACCGGCTCGATCCGAAGAGTGTGAGCATCCTGCAGCGCGAGACCGAGCTCGAATACCTGATCTTCGACGGCACGTTGACGGCCTCCATCATTCTGGAAGACGTCCAGGCCGGCGACATCGTGGAGTACGCCTACACCACGAGCGGTGACAACCCCATCTTCGAGGGGATGTACTCGAGCGGATTCACGACCCAATTCGGGATTCCCGTCAAGGAGGTCACATACCGCCTGCTCTGGCCGGCCGACAGGCCGCTGCACATCCGCAGCCTCGGCGCGCAGGTCGAACCCCAGATCACGTTGAACGGAGGATCGAAAGAATACCGCTGGCGCATGACGGACGTGCCGGCGCTGGTCGTCGACGACCAGTTACCGTACTGGTACAACCCGTATCCGTGGATCCAGCTCAGCGAATGGGAGAGCTGGGAAGCCGTAGCCAGCTGGGGCTTATCGCTTTTCGACCGGGTGGATAAACCCTCTGAGGCGCTGCGCCGGGAGGTGGATCGCATCCGCGACCGCTACCCGTCGCCGAAGGAACGCATGGCCGCGGCGCTGCGGTTCGCGCAGGACGAGATCCGCTACATGGGTATCGAGATCGGCGTCAACTCCCATGAGCCCCGCTCGCCGGCCGAGGTGATCCAGAAACGTTTCGGGGACTGCAAGGACAAGTCGCTCCTCCTCGTCGCCATGCTCCGCGAACTGGGCATCGAGGCCCATCCGGTGCTCGTGAACACCATCGACGCAAAAGAAATGGATGGATGGCTACCGGCGGCCGGCCTGTTCGACCACGCCATCGTACGCGCCACGCTCAACGACACCACGTTCTGGTACGACCCCACCAGCACCCTCCAGCGAGGCACCGCCGACGCGGTTTTTCAGCCGGATTACGACCAGGTGCTCGTCCTCGAGCCCGGCGCGACCGCCCTGACCCGGATGAACCCGCCCGTCTCCGAGGAGCCGCTCGACGATATCAGCGAAGAGTTCGACCTGCGCCAGGGACTGGATCGGCCGGCAATGTACACGATCCGGTCGACCTTCCGCGGCGAAAGCGCCGACTACATGCGCAACCTGTTCGCCGAGCAGAGCCGCCAGGAGCTCGAACGCGACTACCTGAATTATTACGCCGATCTCTACCCGCACATCCGCAGCGCCGGCGAGATGCAGTTGGAAGATGACGAGACCACGAACATCGTCCGGCTCACCGAACGCTATACCATCGACTCGCTGTGGACCGACGAAGAGGGGCTTGGCCACCGCTCGGCCTTCTTCTATCCGCTCGAGTTCAGCGCGTTGCTCGAAAAACCGGCGTCGCGCATCCGCACCATGCCGTTCGGGATCTCGCATCCCGTGTTCACCTCGCAAACAACCCGCGTCCTGCTGCCCGAACCCTGGCCCATCGAGCCGGACGAGGCCGTCGTCGACGACCCGGCGTTCCGGTACACGCACCGCATCGGCTACCGCGACAACGTGGTCACGATCACCCATACCCTCCAGACCAAAACCGACGCCGTGCCGGCCGACGGCGTCGCCGGCTACCTGCGCAACGTGGAGCGCGTCGAGGAAAACCTGGGGTACGAACTCACACGCGGGGGCCATCTACCGGACGGCACCTGGGCCTGGGTGTTCGGGCTGCTCGCCGGCGCCGGCCTGCTCGCCGGAACCCTCGTGTACGCCGCGCGCCGCGCGCGAAAGCGCAACGGTAAGGGGTAAGGGGTTCAAGGGGTGAGGTTTAAGGTTTAAGGGGTGAGGTTCAAGGTTCAAGGGCTACACACTCCTTAAACCTCGAACCTTGAACCTCGAACCTCAAACCGCCTCACCTGCTGCCCGCTTCGAGGCCGGCCGGCGGGTCGTCCTGGAACGGAGCGGGCTGGGTGTGGGCATTCGGCCAGACCTCGTCGAGCGTATCGCCGTCGTAGAGCCGGCCGTTTTTCATCACCATCCGGACGGTGTTGGAATTCCGGATGTCGTCGAGCGGGTTGGCGTCGAGCACGACCAGATCGGCCAGCTTGCCGGCCTCGATCGACCCCAGGTCTTTCCCCAGCCCGATCGCCTCGGCCCCGTAGAGGGTGGCGACCCGCAGCGCGTCGTGCTCGCGCATGCCGCCGGACTGCACCGACCACAGCTCCCAGTGGTATCCCAGCCCTTGCAACTGGCCGTGGCTCCCGATCCCGACGCGGCCCCCCGCTTCCACGATCGCCTTCGCCCCGGCGGCGTGTTCGGGGAAGGCGAATTCTTCCGCCATGAACCAGCCGGCGTTCCGCCGGCGCGTGGAGGCATCGATCACCTCATGGGGCGTGAACCGGCGTAGCTTGGCATCGTCATGCGGGTGTTCGAGGGCGTAATAGTAGTTTTCGCCAAACGGTCCGCCGTACGTCACCAGCAGCGTGGGCGTATACGTGATCCCGGTCTGCGCCGTCAACTGAACGACATCCTTGTAGATCGGATAGATCGGAAACGAGTGCTCCTGGCCCGGGTAGCCGTCGATCATCATCGTCAGGTTGTACTTGAGCATCAGGCCACCCTCGGTCGTGGGCATCAGACCCTGCTCCTTCGCCGCCATGACGAGCCATTGCCGCTGCTGGCGGTTGCCGGCCATGTACATCTTGATCGTCTTCGTGTCGTAGTAGTCGCTGTAGCGCTTGAGCACGCTGCGGGCATGATCGAGGTCCCGAATCGGATCCTCCACATAATCGCCGAACACGCCCGGGCCCGTGGAATAGATGCGAGGCCCCAGGATCGTGTTGGCGGTCACGAGATCGCCGTAGGTCAGCACGTCGGTGCTCGACGTCTGCGGGTCGCGGGTCGTGGTCACGCCGTAGGCGAGGTTGGCCAGGTACATCCACACCTCGGGTTTATGGATCCCCCAGGTGGGCCACATGTGCGCGTGGGTGTCGACGAAACCGGGCACGATCGTTTTGCCGGCCAGATCGATCACCCGCGCATCGGCCGGCGCCTGCTGGCTTCCGGCGGGCCCCACGCCGGCGATGCGGTTGTTGCGGATGAGGACCTCGCCGTTTTCGATGACCTCATCGCCGCGCATGGTCACGACACGCGCGCCGCGAAGGAGCGCGACGCCCTGCGGGATATCACGCGGCGCCTGGATGAGTACCCGCGCCTCCGCCGGCTTGTACGCCTTGATGGCCGTCGCCGAGGTATCTGCGGGCAGACCCGCCTTTTTGGCCGCCGCCAGGCTGTCCTCCACGGCCTTCGCGCGGTCGAGATCGTACACGACGTGCGCGTTGCCGATGGACCAGTGCACCGCGCGGCCATCGGCGCTCCAGACCGGGAACTGGCCGCCGATATCCGTCAGCTTGCGCACCGGAAACAACGCGCTTTCCGGCGAGGCGACGGAGATAGCCGGCGTCTCGCCGCCCAGCATCGGGACGGTGACGACGTAGAGGTCGTTGTTGACCTGCGCCAGGGCGCGATCGCCGGCGGGAGCCATCAGGGTCATCGAAGCCGCGTTGGGCTCCTTGGCGCCCGGTCGCGTGTTGCCGGTCACCTTGACGTGCGCTTTTTCGTCGGTCCCGTCCCACCGGATCGAAACGAGGCCCCGCGCGTCGTGGTGGAGGTAGATGCGATCCGACCCGGAGACGAAGTGCGGGTGGCTGCGCCCGTCCGCCGGCGCGATAAACGTGACGTCGCCGCCCTCCGCCGGCACCCACGCCAGGTCGGTGGATGCCTGCGGCGTTACCGGATCGTTCGACTCGACATACGCGTGGGCCGGGCCGCTCACCACGACGATCCGTTTGCCATCGGGCGACCACGCCGGCTCCTGATAGACCGCCGGCACGCGCGTCAGCTTCACCGGCTGCCCCTGCCCGTCCGCGCGCATCTTGTACACATGGCCTCCCATGCCCTCCCACGACACATAGGCGATCCAGCGGCCGTCCGGCGACCACGCGGGCTGCGCTTCGATAAAGGCCGCGTTCGTGAGGCGAGCCGGCGTCCCGCCGGGATACGCTGCCACATACAGCCGGTCGAGCGCGCCGAATGCGAGCCGCGCGCCGTCGGGCGAGGGCGCTGCGTTCTGGATCTGGCGCACCGTGAAGGTCGGCTCGTCGACGATCCGGTAATCGAACGCCAGCCGTGGGCCGACGCCGGCGGCGACATCGACCTCGAACGGCACGGCAATCGGCCGGCCGCCGGCCACCGGGATCCGCCACAGCTTGCCGCCATACGAAGCGACCAGTTCGCGCGAATCCGGCGTAAACGCCATTCCGGGCAGCGCGTCGCGGTCGCCGATAGATTCCTGGTCGTCCCGCTGGACGGGATACGCGAGCCAGCGCTCCTCACCCGTCGCGAGTTCGCGGAGACGCAATCCGGTCTGGTCCTCATGGCGCGTGCCGTACACCAGCCATTTTCCGTCCGGCGACAGCGTCGGGCGGATGGCAGAGCCATACCGCGAGGTGCGGGCGAACGTCTTGCCCGTCTCCCGGTCGTACACGCCCAGTTGATACTGGGGGAAGGCGGCGTTGTATTGCCAGTTGCCCGTGCGCGAGGCGTACCAGATGTAGCGTCCATCCGGCGTGACGGCGGCCCCGACCGTCTTGAGCGTTTCCGGCTTATCGATCAGGATCTTCCCCGTCCCCCCGTCGATATGTCCCATCCAGAGCTTGACCACGCCGAGCCGGCTCTCGCCGCGCGAGGCCACGACATAGGCGCCGTCCGGCGTCCAGTCGGGCGACAGATAGATCGAGCCATTCCCCTTCGTGATCTGGACCGTATCCTTCGTCGCGAGGTCGATGTACCAGAGGTTGTCCCCTCCGCTGCGATCCGATGTAAACAGGATCCGGTTGCCGTCCGGACTGTAGCGCGGCTGCCCGTCGAAGGCCATGCCCTGCGTGACGGGGGTCGCCTTGCCGCCGGCGATGGGGATCGTGTAGAGATCGCCGAGCAGATCGAACAGGATCGTCTGGCCGTCCGGACTCACATCGACCGACATCCAGGTCCCTTCGTCGGTGGAGAAGGCGATCGTTCGCGCCGCTTCGAGCGGCAGCTCCTTTTTGGCTTTTTTTGAGGTGTCCGCCGGCGTGTCCTGGGCTCCGGCGGGCATCGCCAGAACGATCGAGAGCGTCAGCAAGCCGAGGAGGCGGGCGATTGGGGTCGTGCGGTTCATGATGAGCGGGATAGATTGCTTGGCTGTAACGCCGTAATCTACGCAAGCCCGATCAAACTACGTTCTATTCGGTAAACATCCTGCATCTTGTATCCCGCATCCCAGGACCCCTGCACGTACGCACCGCTTCACACTCTTCAGTCCCAACCATGCCCCGAAACGCCCCTGTTATCATCGAAGTCTGTGTCGACAGCGTGGAGAGCGCCGTGGCGGCGCACGAGGCCGGTGCGGATCGGCTGGAGTTGAACGCCGCGCTCGAGCTGGGCGGCCTGACCCCGCCGCCGGGTCTCGTCGCCGAAGTGCTGGCCGCGACGCCGCTTCCGGTGGTCGCGATGGTGCGGCCGCGCGCCGGCGATTTCGTATACAGTCCGGCCGAGGCCCGCGTCATCCGGCGCGATGCCGAGGCGCTGCTGGCCGCCGGCGTCGCCGGCCTGGCGGTCGGCTTCCTCTCCCCCTCAGGCGCCGTCGACCGCGATTTAACTCTTGCAATAACAGCATTAGCGGGCGAGCGGGACGTCGTCTTCCACCGGGCCTTCGACATCACGCCGTCGCTCGACGCCGCCCTGGATACGCTCGTCGACCTCGGCGTGCGCCGCGTGCTCACGTCCGGCGGGGCAGACTCGGCCATCGCCGGCATCCCCGCGCTCGCCGGCCTCGTCGAACGCGCGGCCACCCGCATCGAAGTTCTGGCCGGGGCGGGGATTAACGCCGCCAACGTGCGCCGGCTCGTCGACGAAACCGGATGCACGCAGGTGCACGGCACGTTCCGCGCGCCGGGCGGCGCGAGCGAACCCATCCCCTTCGGGCTGGCTGCCTTTCGCGTGCCGCCGGCCGCTGGATCCAGCGCCGACGAGATCCGGAAGGTGCGGCGGGCGCTCGGGCCGGCCAATCTCGCGGATCGCTGAAACAACACGGCGTTTTCGGCTATAAGTTTGCCTCTCGACGGGTCCACTTCATTCACTTCGAAACGCAACCGTTCCTATGGCCACGCAAGCCGACGCCGCCACCAACCCGCTTCTCCAGTTCGAAGGGCTTCCCGCCTTCGAATCCATCAAGCCGGAGCACGTCGTGCCGGCCATCACCAGCCTCATCGACCGGCTCGAAAAGGAGCTGGATGCGCTCGAACATGCGTATAAGCCGACCTGGGAAGGCCTGATTCTTCCCCTGGAGCGGCTGGAAATGCCCTTCGAATACGCCTGGGGGCCCATCCATCACCTGCTCAACGTGATGAATTCGACCGAACTGCGCGCCGCGCACGAGGAGGTCCAGCCGGCGGTCGTCTCCCTCTCGCTGCGGATGCGGCAGAGCGCGCCGATCTACGAAGGCCTCGCGGCGCTGCAATCCGGCCCCGAATGGGCGAAGCTCGACGAGGGACAGCGGCGGGTCGTCGAACTCCGCCTGCGGTCGGCCCGCCACGCCGGCGTCGCCCTCGAAGGCGACGCAAAGGCCCGCTTCACGGCCATCGAGCAGGAGCTGTCGAAGCTCACGACCGACTTCTCCAACCACGTGCTCGACGCCACCAAGGCGTTTGAACTGATCGTCACCGACGCGGCCGACACCGACGGCTGGCCGGCCAGCCTCAAGCACCTCGCCGCCGCCTCCTACGCCCAGGCCCGGCCCGACGAGGGCATCCAGCCCGATGCCCAAAAGGGCCCGTGGCGCATCACGCTGGATTTCCCCAGCTTCGGTCCGTTCATGCAGCACAGCCGCCGGCGGGATCAGCGGAAAACGGTCTACCTCGCCTACATCACCCGCGCGTCCGACGGCCCGCTGGACAACCGCGGCATCATCGAGCGCATCCTCACGCTCCGCCAGGAAAAGGCGCGCCTGCTCGGGTTCGACACCTATGCCGAACTCAGCCTCGACGCCAAGATGGCCCCGGACGTCGACGCCGTCTTCACGATGCTCGACGAGCTGAAGGGCGCCTCCCTGCGCCATGCGCGAAAGGATCTGGACGAGTTGCGGGATCTCGCGAAAGCCAACGGTCAGACGGAGCCGGTGGCGCACTGGGACCTCGCGTTCTGGAGCGAACGGCTGCAGGAGCAGCGCTTTCAGTTCACCGACGAAGAGCTGAGACCCTATTTCCCCCTCGAACGCGTGCTGGAGGGCCTCTTCGGCGTCTGCGAACGCCTGTTCGGCATCACCGTGCGGGAAGTGGCGAACCAGCCGAACCGCTGGCACAAGGACGTGCGGTTTTACGACGTCCTGAACGAAGCCGGCCAGGTCGTCGCCTCGTTTTTCCTCGACCCCTACTCGCGCCCGGAAAACAAACGCGGCGGCGCGTGGATGGACAACTGCCTCGATCGCCGGTGGATCGACGGAAAGCTGCGGACGCCGGTGGTGCACCTCTGCTGCAACGGCACCCCGCCGGTGGGCGACACCCCATCCCTGATGAGCTTCCGGGAAGTCGAAACCCTGTTCCACGAGTTCGGACACGGCCTGCAGGGCATGCTGACGACGGTGGACTACGTCGACGTCGCCGGCATCAACGGCGTCGAGTGGGACGCGGTCGAGCTGGCCAGCCAGTTTATGGAGAACTGGTGCTACCACAAGCCGACCCTCACCGGCATGACGGCGCATTACCAGACCGGCGCGCCGCTGCCCGACGCGCTGTTCGAAAAACTCTGCGCCGCGCGCACCTTCCGCTCGGGCTCCGTGATGCTCCGCCAGCTCCTTTTCGGAGCGACCGACATGACGCTGCACCACCGCTATCATCCCGGCGAGGGCAAGAGCGCGTTCGACGTATACAAAACCATCGCGAAGGACCTCGCGGTGCTTCCTCCGCTGGAGGAAGACCGCTTCCTGTGCAGTTTCTCGCACATCTTCGCCGGCGGGTACGCGGCCGGCTACTACAGCTACAAGTGGGCCGAGGTGCTCAGCGCCGACGCCTTCGCCGCCTTCGAGGAAGCCGGCCTGGACGACGACGCGGCCGTGCGCCGGCTGGGGCGCACCTACCGGGACACCATCCTGGCGCTCGGCGGAAGCCGGCACCCGATGGCCGTGTTCACGGCGTTCCGGGGGCGCGAGCCGTCCACCCACGCCCTGTTGCGGCATGCGGGGCTCACCAACGGCGAGGCCGCGGCGAAGGCCGGCTGACCCGGCCGCACGATACGCCAAAAGCGACAGCACTACGCGTCGAAAAGGCGCTCGGCCGCGGGGGGATCGCGCATGTATTTTGCAGCGCATCTGCCGATCCCGAACCGCATCATCTCCCGAGCGCCGCATTGACTACGATCGATTATTCGCCGCGCATGCCGGTGGTCAAGCCCCTGGCCGATGGCGTCGTACAGCAAGCCCGTGACCTGGCCTTCGACCCGGTTAACCGCCGGCTCGTGCTCATCACGCCCGAGCGGCGTATCAAAACGTCCGCGAATCTGCCCGGCAGGGATGCCCTGCCGCGTCCGTTCCAGGCCCATCTCGAATCGATCGCGCCGTCGACCGAGCAGTGGCTGATCGTCGGGATCGGGATGACCGATTTCACCGCGCTCAAGAGCGACCCCTACCGCTGCATCCCCTTCCTCGGCACCCTGGAAGGCTTCGTCCAGATCGGCCACGCGGTCATCCTCTTCGAAGGCCATAGCACCGCCTTCACGCACATCTGCGAAAACGCCGACCTGCTGATCATCGACAACGAGATGATCCCCTACCTGCCAGCGGACTGGATCAACATCCTCTCCAACGTGATGCGCAACGACTACATCATCCGCATCCGCCGCGAAGGCGCGGAGATCGTCGGCGCCGAACGGATGCGGATGCGGAACTGAGGCCCACCCGCGGACTGCATCTATCGCGTCCCCGATTACCGGTACTGATCCAGGATGGCCGCCACCTCGGGCCCCATCGTATCCCGCATCCACTTGAGGTAATCCGGATCGGTCTTGCGCACGAAGGACAGCGCCTTATTCCGGTATTTCCCGAAAGTAATCATCACCGTCTCCCCTTCGAGTTTGAAGCGCTGGCCGTCGTCGAGGTAGGGTTTGCGGAGTTCGTCCTGCAGTTCGCGCGGCGAGCCGGTGAGCTGGTAGCGTTTGATCTGCTCCCGGAGGATGGTCATCGCCGCCTCGGTGTCGTCCATCGAGCGGTGGGCGCGGGGCATCTCCTGGCCGAGATAAAACGCGTGGGCCCAGCCGAGCGTCCGCACCTCGTATTTTTTGAGGATGGTCAACGGATCCAGCACGGCGCGGTCCGCCGGCGCCGGCATCACCACGCCGGCCCGTTTGAACTCCGCCTGAAGCATCGGGACGTCGAAGTTGATCGCGTTGTAGCCGGCGAGATCGGCGTCCCGCAGCATCCCGCCGAGGGTATCCGCGATCTCGCGGAAAAGCGGAGCCGCCGCCACCATCTCGTCGGTGATGCCCGTCAGTTCGGTGACCTCGGGCGGAATGGGCCGTTCCGGGTTCAGAAACGTTTCAAAACGCTCCTGGCGTTTGTCCGGATGCACCTTGATGCAGGCGATCTCAACGATGCGATCCTTCTCGACGTCCAGTCCGGTGGTCTCCAGATCGAAAAACAAAAGCGGGCGTTCGAGGCGCATGGGCAGTTCGGGATAAGATGGGTAGGAGCGCCAAAGTTGCCCAAGCGTCTCTCCGCTTCATCGCCACCTCGTGGCGATTTCGGTCGAGATGACATGGGGAGTATGGCGCGTCTATCCGGGAAGGTACTCCAAACAACCCTCCAGCGCCACCGCCGGCAGGCCGCGAAGATTGTATAGTGCATTGACTCTTTTGGAGGCATCGTGTATACTTCCCGCATGAACAAAACCCTCTCCTACAAGATGCCCGACATGCACATGACGCGCTCGATCCGACGACTCGGGGCACATAGCGTTTTCATGTCAGCGTCAGCATGCACAGGGGTTCATGGTTGACCCCTCGACCGAGAGGTAATCGATACCGTATGCTGCGCTGGTTCTGCCCGAGAATCAGCGTTTTTTTTTAACCTTCCCTCAACCCCACGTTTGTCCCCATGGCCATTGTTCTTGCCTTCAGCGGCGGCTTGGATACGTCGTTTTGCGTCCCTTACCTCAAAGAAACGTACGATGAACCCGTCTATACCGTGACGGTGAACACGGGCGGATTGTCGGCCGAAGACGAGAAGGATCTGATCGACCGTTCCCGCGCCCTCGGGGCGGTCGCGCACCACACGGTGGACGGTCGCAGCGAGCTGTTCAAGAACCACCTGAGCTATCTCATCAAGGGCAACGTGCTGCGAGGCGGCGTCTATCCGCTGTGTGTGGGGCCGGAGCGCGTCACGCAGGCCCAGAAGATCGTCGAGATGGCCCGCCAGCTGAACGCGCGCGCCGTGGCGCACGGGTCGACCGGCGCCGGCAACGACCAGGTCCGCTTCGACGTCGCCCTCCGCCTCCTGGCCAGCGATCTCGAGGTGATCACCCCGATCCGCACCCTTGGCTACAGCCGGGCGCAGACGACCGAATACCTCAACGAGCGCGGGTTCGAGGTGAACAAATCGACGACCACCTACTCCATCAACCGCGGGCTCTGGGGCACGACCATCGGCGGAAAGGAGACGCTCGGCACCACCGACCCGCTCCCCGACGAGGCCTACCCGGACACCGTGTCGCCGGCGCGCAGTCCGGACACGCCGCTCGACATCAAGATCGGTTTTGAAAAGGGCATCCCGGTGTCGCTCGACGGCGTCATGATGGATCCCGTGCGCCTCATCGAACGGCTCAACGAGCTGGGCGGAGACCACGGCGTGGGCCGCGACATCCACGTGGGCGACACGATCCTGGGGATCAAGGGACGCGTGGGCTTCGAAGCGCCGGCGGCGTTGATCCTCATCGAGGCACACCGCGAACTCGAAAAGATCGTGCTCACCCGCTGGCAACGGTTCCAGAAGGATCATCTGAGCGATTTCTACGGGATGCTGCTCCACGAGGGCCAGTATTTCGACCCCGTCATGCGCGATATCGAGGCGTTCATCGACTCGTCGCAGCAGGTGGTGTCGGGTACGGCGTCGTGCCGGCTGTTCAAGGGCCACGTCAGCACCCTCGGCTGCGCCAGCCCGTATTCGATGTTCGATCTCAAGGTGGCCAGCTACGGCGAAACCAACACGCTCTGGAACGCCCGCGACGCCTCCGGCTTCACCCAGATCTACGGCATCCAGGCCATGCTCGCGCACAATGCGCGTAAGAAGAACGCCTGACCGTTTCACGGTCTAGCGGTTCGAGGTTCGACGTTTAAGGTTCAAGGAGTAGGCCTCGCGATCCTGCTCGTTAAAACGTCCCCTTGTACACGGAACATTAACTATTGAAGCCCATGAAGCGCGTAGCCCTACTCCACGGCGCCGGCTACACCGGCGGCGAACTCATCCGGTTGCTGCTCAACCATCCGGTCTTCAGCCTGGACTTCGTGACGAGCCGGTCGCAGGCCGGCGAGCCGCTCTGGAAGACGCATCCGTCGCTCCGGCACCAGACCGACCTCCGGTTTGCGGATTCGGAGGACTACGCGCTCGACGGGATCGACGCGGTGTTCATCGCCGCGGAGCATGGCCAGAGCGTGGTCATCGTGGCCGACCTGCTCGATCGCGGCTATGCCGGCGCGATCATCGACCTCAGCGCGGATTTCCGGCTGAAGAACCCCGGCGACTACCCCGCGTGGTACAACGTCACGCATCCGCGGCCCGAGCTGATCGAACGCTTCCAGTACGGCCTCGCCGAGGTGTACGGACCGTATGCCCCGGGGACGAAATACATCGCCAACCCGGGCTGTTTTGCGACGGGTATCACCCTCGCCCTCCATCCGATCGCGCGCCGGCTTGGGACGCTCAACGCCCATATCACCGCCATCACCGGCGCCTCCGGTTCGGGGGCTCGACCGAGCTCGACGACGCACTTTCCCACCCGCGACAGCAACGTCCGCGCGTACAAGGTGCTCAGCCACCAGCATACGCCCGAGATCCAGCAGAGCGTGGGGGCGGACTGCCGGCTCATCTTCACGCCGGTCTCCGGTCCCTGGGTGCGCGGCATCTGGGGCACCATCCAGGTGACCCTGCCGGACGCGCTCGCCCGTGCGGAGGCGATAGGCGATCTGTACGACACGGCGTACGCCGGCCGGCCGCTCGTCCGGCTCTGGCCGGGCGAGTTGCCCGAGCTGCGGTACTCCGCCGGCACGCCGTTCTGCGACATCGGCTGGATCGTCCGCGGGAATGACCTCGTTGTCGGCTTCTCGATCGACAACCTGCTCAAGGGCGCCTCCAGCCAGGCCGTGCAAAACCTCAACCTCGTGTTCGGACTGCCGGAGGAGACCGGTTTGATCGCGCACGCCCCTTCCCTCGCTCAATCCGACTACTGATGTCCATGCTCGAAACTTCGATCGTAGAAACCGAAGACGCCTTCCAGATTCCCACCTACAAGAAATTCCCGATCTCGCTCGAACGCGGCGAAGGGTGTTATGTGTGGGACGCGGATGGGAATCGCTACCTCGATTTCTATGGCGGCCATTGCGTCACGCTGCTCGGGCACTGCCCCCCGCGCGTCGTTGAGGCCATCCAGGATCAGGCCGGCCAGTTCATGTTTTATTCCAACGTGGTCTACAGCTCGATCCGCGCCCGCGGCGCACAGCGGCTGGCCGAGATGGCGCCCGAGGGGATGGGCCACGCCTTCTTCTGCAACTCGGGCACCGAGGCGAACGAAACAGCGCTGAAGCTGGGGCGGACGTGGACCGGCAAGCCGGGCGTCGCCGCGACGATCGGCGGGTTTCACGGCCGGACGATGGGCAGCCTCGCCGCCACCTGGAATCCGCACTACCGGGAGCCGTACCAGACGGTCCTCTCCCACACGCACTTCGTCCCCTTCGGCGACATCGCCGCGCTCGAAGCCGTCTTCCAGGCGCACGACGACATCGGGGTGTTCATTCTCGAGCCGATCCAGAGCATGGCCGGCATCGTCGACGCCCCGGATGCCTACTACCGCACCCTCCGCGCACTGTGCGACCGCCACAACGTGGCGCTGGTGTTCGACGAGGTGCAGACGGGCGTCGGCCGGACCGGCACCTTTTCGATCAGCGAACATTTCGGCATGAAGCCCGACCTCATCACGCTCGCCAAGAGCCTGGGCTCGGGTATCCCGATCGGCGCCGTGCTGGCCTCCGACGCGATCGCCGGCTCCGTGCACTACGGCGACCACGGAACCACCTTCGGCGGCGGGATGATCGCGATGGCGGCCATGCTCGCCACGCTCGACACGATCGAGCAGGATAACCTCATGCCCCGGGCGGATGCCCTGTTCGGCGCCCTCTCCACCGCCCTCGCGCCGCTCGTCAAACGCGTCCGCGGACGCGGCTGCCTGATCGGTCTGGAGATGGAAAACCCCGTCGCCCCGGTGTCGGCCCGCCTCCGGCAGCTCGGCGTACTCGTCGGCGGCTCCGACGATCCGAAGGTCATGCGCCTCATGCCGGCCCTCAACACGCCCGACAGCGCCGTCGAGGAATTCATCGATGCCTTCCGCAAAGCCATCGCCGCCTAGAGATCCCGCATCTTGCATCCCGCATCCCGCATCCTGCATCCTGCATCCCGCATCCTGCATCCAACTTCCTGCATCCCCCATCCCGCACCCGATATCCCCCATCCCCCATGCCCCGACACCTGATCGACTGGCATCTGCTCGACGACGCCACCTGGGAACGCCTCATCGAACGATCCCTCCACCATTACCGTGCGACCGACCGATGGAGCACCGTCGCCGCGAAGCGCAGCATCGGGCTGCTGTTCTTCAATTCGTCGCTGCGCACCCGCACGTCGATGGAGCTGGCCGCCGTGCAGCTCGGGGCGCATGCCTCGACCCTGAACATCGGGCAGGGCACGTGGGGGTTTGCGTGGGAGAAAGGCGGAGTGATGGACGGCAACGAAGCGGAGCACATCGATGAGGCCGTGGCGGTGTTGTCGCGCTACTACGACGCCCTCGGCGTCCGCGTTTTTGCCTCGCTGACCGACCGCGAGAAGGACCGCGACGAGACGCTGCTCAACACCTTCGTCGACGCGGCGACGGTGCCGGTAATCAACCTGGAGTCGGCGTTTTATCACCCCTGCCAGGCCCTGAGCGATGCCGCGGCCATGATGACCCATTTCGGCGGGAAGGTCCGCCGGCGCAAGTTCGTCCTCACCTGGTGCTACCATCCCCGCGCCCTCCCCATGGCCGTGCCCAACTCGGCGCTGCTGACGGCGGCGCGCCTCGGGATGGACGTGACACTCGCCTGCCCGCCGCCGTATGTCCTGGACAGCCGCATCCTCGACCTGGCCGAAGGGTACGCTCACCAGCACGGCGCGCAGTTTTCGATCTCGGACGACCAGTCCGCCGCCTGCGAGGGCGCCGATATCGTCTACGCCAAAGCCTGGAGCGGGCCGGCGGTCTACGCCGGCGCCGACGAGGAAGCGGCGATCCGCGCCGCACACCGCGACTGGCGCGTTACCCGGGCCATCATGGACCGAACAGCCAACGGCCGTTTCATGCACTGCCTCCCCGTCCGCCGCAACGTCGTCGTCGACGACGCCGTGCTCGACGGACCCAGCACCATCCACCTCCTCCAGGCCGAGTTTCGCCTTCACGCCCAGAAAGCGATCCTGGAGCATATCTGGGACTTACTGTAAGGCCATTAACTCACAGCAGATAGCCAGCTCACATCGTAAAAGGCACATCGCAGATTGGATGCGCTTGCGTGCGAGAATCCTCTGAGAGTGTCATTCAACCGTTGACGTTTGCATAGACCGGTGCGATGAACATCAAGACCATTTGCGATTTACGCTGTCCATTTTGCGCTTATAGCGCCTCAAGCCACCTATGAGCACAACTTCCCCCGCCTCGCCCGCCGTCCTCAAGATTGGAGGCTCGCTGATCGAGGATCCGGCCGCCATGGAGGTGTTCTGGTCGTCCGTTCGCGCGCTGCGAAACGAGATGCCGCTCGTCGTCGTGCACGGCGGGGGCCCGCAGGCCACGGAGATGGCTCGCCGGCTCGGGCATGAGCCGGAGATCGTCAACGGCCGGCGGGTGACGACCGATCTCGATCTGCAGATCATGCAGTGGACGGTTCGCGGCGAACTCAACAGCCGCCTGGCCGCGATGGCCGGCCGCGCCGGCCTGTCGGCCGTCGGCCTCTGCGGCGTGGATGGCGGGACCGTCCAGGTGAAGCGCCGGCCGCCCTGGACGATCGACGGCAGGCAGGTCGACTTCGGCTGGGTCGGCGACATCCAGGAGGTCCGCCCGGCGCTCCTGCAGACCCTGCTCGCCGGCGGCCACACCCCCATCGTGGCGCCGCTCGGCGTCGACGACGCCGGCCAGATCTACAATGTCAACGCCGACACCATCGCGGCGGCCATCGCCCGCGCCCTCGGCGCGGCGCTGTTTGCGCTCGTCACCGACTCCGGCGGGGTGCGTCGCGACGCGACCGACGCCGCAACGGTCATCTCCGCGATGAGCGCGTCCGACTTCGAGGCCGGCGCGGAGGCGGGCTGGATCAGCCGCGGCATGCTCGTCAAGCTGTCCGTCGCCTTCGACGCGCGTAAAGCCGGCATCCCAGACGTCTGGGTCCTCGCCCCCGACGACCTCGCCACCCGTTCCCGCGGCACCCGGATCCTGTGAGCGACATGCCCGAGCATCCCACCGACGTCCTCGAACTCCTCAAAGCGCTGGTCCGCTTCCCGTCGATCAGCACATCGGAAGGCCCCATCGCCGACTTCGTCGAGACCTACGTCCGCGACCGGGGGATTTCCGTGGGCCGGCTCGACGACAACGTGTATTTCTGGATCGGCGACGGGCCCGATCTCCTGCTGCTCAACTCCCACCTCGATGTCGTGCCGCCGTCGGCCGAGCATCCGTACGACCCGTTTACGCCGACCGAGGTGGACGGCAAACTCTACGGCCGCGGCACCGTCGACGCCAAGGCCAGCGGCGCCGCGATGACGATGGCGCTCGTTGAACTGGCCGCCACGGGCTGGACGCCCCCGTGGGGCACGTTGATGGTGGCGCTGACCACTTGCGAAGAGATCGGCGGCGACTACAACGGGCTGCAGCGACTCCGCCCGCATCTTCCCCTCATCCATGCGGCGCTGGTCGGCGAGCCCACGGAGATGACGCCGTGCGTGGCCCAGAAAGGACTGCTGATCCTGAAGATCCGCGCGGAAGGACGTACGGCCCACGCCGCGCGCGCCCATCTGGGCGACAACGCGATCTACAAGGCCGCGGCGGATATCGCGCGCCTCCAGCAGATTGCGTTCGACCGCGACGATCCGTTTCTCGGCCGGCCCACGCTGAGCGTCACCATGATCCAGGGTGGCACCGCGCGCAACGTCGTGCCCGACCAGTGCGTGTTCGACGTCGACATCCGGTCCACGCCGGCGTACACGCACGACGAACTCGTCGCCTTCATCCAGGAACGCGTGCGGTCGACGGTCGAGATCCACAGCAAGCGGCTGATCCCGGTCTCCACCCCAGTGGACGCCCGGATCGTACAGGCATGCCGGCAGGCGCTCCCCGACCGGTCGCCGATGGGTTCGCCGACGGCGTCCGACTGGATTTTCCTTCCGGACGTGCCGACCGTCAAGATCGGCCCCGGCCCAAGCCCTCGCTCGCATACGCCCGACGAGCACATCGAAATCGCCTCCGTCTACGAAGCCGTCGAAGCCTACAAGGCCATCATCCAGGCCTACTTCACCCCCAAGACCTGATCCACGAACCAATTTGCAATCCGCATTGTGCGATTTGCATTCCCGCCGCCATGCTGTGGAAAAAAGATACCGACGTCGCCGCCTGGGTCACCCGCTTCACGGTGGGTGAGGATTACCGATGGGATACCAGACTGCTGCCCTACGACGTAGACGGCACGCGCGGCCATGCGCGCGGTCTGGCCCGGATCGGCATACTGACCGGCGAGGAGCTGAAACAGATCGAGCAAGCGCTGGACGACATCCGGCCCCTGGCTGTTTCCGGCGAGCTGGTCGTGCGCCTGGAGGATGAGGATTGCCACACCGTGCTCGAGGGCGAACTCGTGAAGCGGCTCGGCGACACCGGTAAACGGATCCATACCGGCCGATCCCGAAACGACCAGGTGCTGACGGCCTTGCGGCTGTTTCTGAAGGACCGCGTGCGCCAGATCGCCGCCGGCGCCATCGATCTGGCGACGGCGCTCTGCGACCTCGGAGCGCGGCACGAGCGGTCGATCATGCCTGGCTACACGCACCTGCAGCGCGCCATGCCGACGACCGCCGGCCTGTGGGCGATGGGATACGCCGAACTCCTCGTGTCGGACCTGGCCGCTCTGAAGACCGCCTTCGATCAGGTGGATACTTCGCCGCTCGGCAGCGCCGCCGGCTACGGGGTGCCGTACCTCGACCTCCCGCGCGCCTTTACCGCCGAAGCGCTCGGCTTCACCGACGTCCAGACGCACGTCACCGCCGTGCAACTCTCGCGCGGCAAGCTGGAACTGCACGTCGTCCACGCATTCGCCCAGGTCGCCGCGACGCTCAACCGGATGGCAAGCGACCTCGTGCTGTTCAATACGTCCGAGTTCGCGTTCGTCAGGCTGCCGGCGGCCTTCTGCACCGGCAGCAGCATCATGCCGCAGAAGCAGAATCCGGATGTGCTCGAACTCATCCGCGCCAGCTACCACCGCGTCATCGCCGAGATGCAGATCCTGCTGACGCTGCCGGCCAACATGCCTTCGGGCTACCACCGCGACCTCCAGCTGACGAAGGAGGCCACGATGCGCAGCGAAGCGGTCACGACCGACATGCTCGACGCCATGCGGCAGCTCCTGCCCGGCGTCGAGTTCGACCTGGAAGCCATGCGCCGCGCCACGTCGAGCGAGCTGTTTGCGACGGCGGCGGCGCTGGAAAAAGTGGCCGCCGGCATGCCGTTCCGGGATGCCTACCGCGAAGCCGCCCGGGAGGTGAGCCAGATCGGGCAGGTCGACCTCGAACAGGCGCTCGATGCCTACAAAGTCGCCGGCTTCCCCGGGAAACTGGCTATTGCGCCCATCCGGGAGCGCGTGGCTGCGTTCGCGGGTTGGGCAGGGAAGAACTGAAGACGGCTCTCCCTACCTTGCTGTTCTTTTAAGATCTCTAATTCGCCAGAACCGTTTTTCCAATGAGGTTGAGTGCCGCGCAGCGTGGTGGTGTTTATTGAGCTGCCCTGTCATCCCGATCGAAAGCGGCGGCACCAGCCGGCGCGGTAGTAGAGGGACATCCAGAGAGTAAACTCAGCGCCAGCTCCGGGAGGTCGCTCCGCTTCCGCATCGGCTATGGCCGCTGCGTACGGTCGCGATGACAGGGCGCCATCTCTCCCGTACCACGTGCCGCCATTCCCATGGTTGGACGCGCAGTCCTCCACTCCCTACCGATTCCGCAGCGACGCGTGAATCGATCCTTCGCCGAGCGATCGATCCAGCACGATCTCGAACCGCGTGGCGCCATCCTCCCAGTAGATCAGGTCCGATGAAGCGCCCTCGATGAAGATGGCCGGCATGCCGAACAGGGTCTCGTAGCGGACCTTCATCTCGTCGAACACGTAGCTCGAATCGTAGTCGAACCGCATCTCCCGGATACGGCCTTCCGCGTCGGTGAAGAGCGTGATGGCCTGCGCTTCGCCGAAAAACTCGGGCTTTACCTGAAAGATGCCGTCCGAGAGGCGAAAGACGAGCGGGCTTACCTCGCGGATGGGCTGGTCCAGCGCCACGGTATCCTCGGGCCAGAGATGCGCGACCCGGAAGATGCTCCCGGTCGAATCCACCGCCAGCATTTCTTGCTGGGTGAAACCGCCGTCGCCAAACGCATCCTCACCCATTTCGGCGCTGAGCTGCTCGAACCGCTCCATGATGCTGGCCTCGAGTTCATCCTGGTGCTCCATCATCTTGCGCTGCCCGATCATGGCGCCCTGCTGCATGATCGTGGGCATCAGGGTGACCGCCTTCTGACCGGTCTCGGTGCGATAATAGGCGATGATGTCCCTCAACTCCGCCTCGGTGAACGCGTCCATGTAGATCTGGGCGTATTCGTCGACCAGACCGTCCCATGCCATGTATTTGGTGATGTAATCGCGCAGGATGTCCTCGAACTGCGACATCATCGGGTTTTGCTCGAGCTGGACGGAGAGCATCATCTCGATGGCCTCGTCGATGTTTTTTTCGGCCTGACTGACCTCGAGCAAGTCGAGCGCGGCCTGCTTGTGCGCACTGGGGGCCTGCGCGTACACCTGGCCTACGACCGTCAGGCTCAGAAACGCCAGAAAAGAAGCGAAACGTGATTTCATATCTATGAGAGCTGATCCTTGGTAACTGATTTTTTTTAGACCCGCGGCGCGTCGCGCATCCGATGCCGGATGCCGGATCGCCGATCAAAGGCACCGGTTTTCAGTAATTATCCTGCATCGTGTATCCCGTATCCAAATGACGCTTCGCTACCGTGCGGCATGTCGCGTAGCGTAATGCCTGTCTGAACGGGTTATTCGGGTTCACATCCCCCAACCCTTCAAATGATCCACGAACTCGTACGCCGTCAGATCCGAATGCACCGGCGTCACCGAGACATAGCCGGCTTCCAGCGCCGCCAGATCCGTGTGATCGCCAGTGTCCAGGTTGACGAAGTTGCCGGCGATCCAGTAATACGGCCGGTCGAACGGGTCACGGTGTTCGACAAACGAGTCCTCCCAGCGCGATTTGGCCTGCGCCGTGATGGCGATGCCCTTGATCTCGTTATAGGGCAGGTTCGGGACGTTCACGTTGAGGAGAACCCCCGATGGCAGTTTGCGCTGGAGCGCCGTTTCCACGATGCGGCGCGCGTAGGCGCCGGCCGACTCGAAGTCGCCCCCCGTCCACGCGTTGAGGGAAAAAGCGATCGCATCGAGCCCCATCACCGAGGCTTCAAGCGCCGCGCTGACGGTGCCTGAATACAGGATGTTCACGGCGGCATTCGGCCCCTGGTTGATGCCGCTCACCACGAGGTCCGGTTTCCGGGGCAGGATGTGATCGATGGCCATCTTGACGCAATCCGCCGGCGTGCCCGTGACGGCGTAGGCCTCCACCCCCTCCCCGAACACGCCGCCGTCCCGCTGCACGATGCGAACCGGCTGGCGTATGGTGATGGCGTGCGATACGCCGCTCTGCTCTTCCCGCGGCGCAACGACATACCGCGTCCCCAACCCGTTGAGGGACGAAGTCAGCACCCGGATGCCGTGTGCGTCGATCCCATCGTCGTTTGTAATCAGTATTAGCGGCCCGCCGCCATCCGTGTTCGTTTCCACTATTCCCCGTTCCGAATTCGTGACCCTGTCAAGCACAACCTGTAAAACCCTTGATCCTCAAACCCTGAGCCTCGAACCTCAATAGCTCTCCGAGGCGTCGGGAAACTTGCGGGCGCGGACGTCATCGACATAGGCCTTGACGGCCCCGGTAAACATCGAACCCATCTCCGCATAGCGCCGCACGAACCGGGGATTAAAATCGGTGGTGAGCCCGAGCATGTCGTGTGTGACGAGCACCTGCCCGCTGCACTGCGGGCCCGCGCCGATGCCGATCGTCGGGATCCGGAGGGAGGCGGTGACTTCGCCGGCGAGGTCGGCCGGAATCTTCTCCAGCACGATGGCGAAGCAGCCGACATCCTGCAGCAGGAGGGCGTCGTGGCGCAGCTTATCCGCCTCCTCCTTTTCGCGCGCCCGGGCCTTGTAGGTCCCAAACTGGTAGATACTCTGCGGCGTCAGGCCGAGGTGCCCCATCACCGGGATGCCGGCGCGGATGATGCGTTTGATCGTCGGCGCGACGGCCTCGCCGCCCTCCAGCTTCACGGCGTGCGCGCCGGACTCCTTCATGACGCGGATGGCCGACTGCAGCGCTTTCTTTTCGTTGCCCTGGTACGAGCCGAACGGGAGATCGACCACCACCAGCACGCGCTCCACGCCGCGCACGACGCACTGGGCGTGGTAGATCATCTGATCGAGGGTGATGGGCAGCGTCGTCTCGTGGCCGGCCATGACGTTCGAGGCGGAGTCGCCCACCAGCAGCGCATCCGCACCGCCCTGATCGAGCAGCCTCGCCGAGGTGTAATCGTAGGCCGTCAGCATGGCGATCGGGATATTTCCGACGCGCATCTCCTGGAGGGTCTGCGTCGTCACCCTTCGGGCGTTCAGCGGCTTGAGCGGTACCGTCTCCGTGCTCATGAGGTCATCGTTCCGGCCTGGCCGGCAAGGTTAGGAAGCGCAACAATATACGCCCCGGCAGACGCCGGGGGCGAACAGAACGGAAAAAGGGCGCCAACCTCGATGGCCGGCGCCCTTTTAACCAAGATGACAGGCCTCAGTTGGAGGCGTTGGCGGCTTCGGCTTCGCTCACGTCGATGCCGAGGCGCTTGGCCACATCGAGGGTGATGTCGACCACGCGATCCGGATTGGCGTACAGCAGCACCGGCTGGCCGCCGCCGATCTGATAGCGCAGCACGAGGTCCAGGCTCTTTTCCTTGGCCACGGCGTCGATGGCATCCTGAACCTGCTTGAGGATCGGCTGCATCAGGTCGGCTTCGAGCTGACCCAGTTCCTGATCCTTGCGGCCGGCGGCATCCTGGATCTCCTTCTGCCGTGCAGCCAGTTCATTCTCGCGTTCCGCACGCTTCTCGGCGGAGAGCAGCGGCTGCTGCTTCTGGTACTTCTCGACCTCGCTCTGGAAATCCGCCGCGAGGGATTGAAGCGCTTCCTGTCCGCCCTGGTACTCGGCCTGCAGACGGCCCTGAATCTGAACGTACGCCGGCATGTTCGCAATGATCACTTCGTGATCCGTATACCCCACTTTCAGCGTCTGCGCTTGCGCCGCCTGCTGGGAAGTAGTGGCAGGCGAAAAAGCTACCGTGAACAGGAAAAACGCTGAAAGAAACGTAGTGCGCATTCTAGCAAGAGGTTGGTTGGTGGTTCGGTGTGTGGGTCCGTATCGAGCCGGCGTCATCGCCGGGCGCCGGGCGCTTCGAGGTCGATCCCCAGTTCTTCCAGCACGCGGTCGCTGAGGTTATGCTGCTCGCGAGCGAAAAGAAAGAGAAAATCCCCGCTTTTGTCAAAAATGTAATCAAATCCGTCTTCGGCCGCGACCTTCTCGATCGCTTCGAGCACCCGCTCCTGCAGCGGACGCATCAGATTGTCCTGCTGGGTGTAGAGTTCGCCTTCCGGGCCGAAGTAGCGCATGCGGAGCCGCTCCATGTCCTGCTCCGCCTGCATGATTTCATCGCGTTTGCGCTTGCGCTCCTCGTTTGTATAGAGCAGCTCGCGCGCCTGGTATTCGCGAAACATCTCATCGACGTTCTTCTGATTCTCCTCGAGCTCCTTCTCCCACTCCTGGCTCTGGCGATCCAGGTTCTGCTGGATCGTGGCGAACTCGGGGATTTTGCTCAGAATATAGTCGGAATCGACATACCCGATCTTCTGCTGCGCCACGGCGGACGGCGCAACGCCGGCCGACGCCACGAGCAGGGCGGCGATGAGAGCGGCGGCCCGGGGCCGGCGCAGGAGGGCCTGGATGTAGGTTGGGAAAACACGCATGCTGATCAGGCGATGTCGGTTACTGATTGAATCCCTGGCCGATCGTAAACTGGAACAGCCACTGGCGCGTGCCGTCGTGGTTGGTTCTGGACAGCGAGGTCGGCTGGAATTCGTCGAAGTTGTAGCCGTACGCCAGTTCGAGCATCCCGAGAATCGGCAGGAAGAACCGCATACCTACGCCGGCGGAACGGTAGAGTTCTGCCGGGTTATACGACTTGAAATCGTTCCAGGTGTTCGCCCCGTCCATGAACAGGTACGGTGCGGCCTGCAATTGCTCCGACTGGATGGCCATCCAGCGCAGCTCCGAGGTGAACTTGTTGAGGATGCGGCCGCCGATCGGCTCGTTGTTCACACGCGGACCGAGCGCGCCCGACGGATAGCCGCGCATGTACACGATGTCCGTCGCAAAGAAGAACCGGTTGAACGTACCCTGGGTGTCGAACGGCGATCCGCCCACGACGAAGCGCTGGAAGCGGACATCTTCGCCGGTAAGCGATCCGACGTACCCGAAATCGCTGGTCACGCTCAGGGTGAGCTTGGGTAGAATCGGCACGTGCCAGCCGTTCTGTAAGCGCCATTTGTGGTACTGGATGAAATTCCCCACGGGCGGCGCCACATCGAGCGACAGGCGGAACGTCGAACCGCGCGACGGAAAGAGCGGATTGTCGGTCGAGTTTCGCGAGATCGCCTGCTGCAGCGACACTTCCTGGCTGACGCCCTGCGGGAGCGACGCATACAGGCTGTCGTTGTTCGTGTACTGATACTGGATGCCGCTGAGGTAGCTGAACTTGTCGTCCGGCCACTTCAGGCGTTTCTCGTAAAACACCCGCCCGGTCGCCGTCGAGAGCGCGCCGTTCGTGATGGCGAAGAAGGGGTTCTGCCCGATCCGCGAGTACGAGACCGAGAAGCCCACGGGGGTCGGCTTGCCGCGGAACCACGGCTCGGTATAGCCCACCGAATAATTCTGGTAATAGCGCCCGTTCGTCTGGATGCCGAGCGAGAGGCGCTGGCCGTCGCCCGAAGGCAGCGGCCGCCAGGCGCCCTTCTTGAAGAAGTTCTGCGCCGAGAAGTTGTTGAACTCGAAGCCGAGGCTCAGCACCAGGCCGAAGCTGCCCCAGGTGCCCGAAAGCTGTAGCTGGTCGCTGCCGGTCTCTTCGAGCGAGTAGCTGAGGTCGACCACCTTGTTCTGTTCGTCGACATCGATGCCCGGCCCCTTGCCGAGCGACTCCTGGCTGAAGTAGTTGAGCTGCATGAGCCGGCGGATCGACTCCTGGATCGCGTCGCGGCTGAAGGTCTGCCCCGGGATCGTATAGAGCTCGCGCCGGATCACGTGATCCTTTGTCTTGTCGTTGCCGGCGATCTCGATATTCCCGAATTCGAAGATATCCCCCTCGGAGATGTCAAAGCTCATGTCGAGCGAATCGCCCTCGACGATGCGAATCGTGGGCCTGACGCCAAACGTCATGTAGCCCCGGTTCATGTAGATGCTCGATACGTCCGAGCTTTGCTTGTTCGCGTAGAGGTTCTGCTCCAGCTTCTTGCTGTTGTAGACATCGCCGGCGGTGATGTCCAGCGACTGCGACAGCTGCTCGTCGGTGTAGACCGTGTTGCCTTCCCAGTCCACCGACCGGATGTGGTACTGCGGCCCTTCGTGCAGGTCGATTTCCACGACCATGCCGGCCTTGCCGTCTTCCTGCTTCAGATAGACGCTGTCCCGCACGACGCGCGCGTCGAAATGGCCCCGCTCGTTGAGCACCGCGACGGCTTTCTGGAGGTCTTCCTCGTATTTCTTCCGGTCGAACTTGGACTTCTTCCAGAAGCGCCACCAGTGATCTTCCTTGGTATCGAGCTTCTTGAGAATCTTCTTCGAATCCACCATCTCGTTGCCGGCGAGACGTATTTCCTCGACCTCGACGATGGGCCCGCGATCCACATGGAAGGTCAGGTCGACCGTATTGTCCGGCTGGTCGATGCGTTCGACCTCGACGGTGGCCAGGGGCCGGCCGGCGTCCCGGTAAAAGTCCTTGATGACCTGAATGGTCCGCTCGATGTCTCCCTGGCGGAGCGGCGTGCGGCTGAGCAGCGGCGCCTTTTCCTTCAGGTCGTTGCGCTGGCTCTTGCGCACGCCCTCGAACTTGTATTCACCCAGTCGCGGCACCGAGGTCACGTGGATCTTGAGATAAACCCCTTCGGCATCCCGCTTCTCCTCGAGAATCTTGACGTCGCTGTAGTTGCCGAGGCGAAAAATGGACCGGATGGCCTCGCCGAAGCTCGGATCCAGGGGCAGCGTCACCGTCTGGCCGACCTGGAGGCCGCTCGTCTGGACGATGAAGGAGGCGATATTCTGGCCTTCCACACCTTCCACCGTGACGCCGGCGATCTTGATCTCGGTCGGCGCCTGCGCGAACCATGCTTCGCTGCCGGCCGGCAAGCCTCCGCCTGGTATCTGGGCGGCGACTGGCGAGACGTACAGGCAGACGGCAAACAGGCCTGCTACGGAGAATACTTTCATGGTAGACAAGTACCTTTACGAACGGATGGGCGGGTCATTTTTTTGGTGGGCCTATTAGACTAGGCGTCTGGTGGCTTGGTTTCGACCGCGCCGGGGGGCCCACAACGTCAGAACGCAGGCGCCTGCGAGATTATTGCAGGGTTCACGAAGTAACGCGTCCGAAACGGCGATCCCGCTGCTGATAACTGGCGATGGCCTCGTACAGGTGGGGCCGGCGGAAGTCGGGCCAGAACGTTTCCGTCAGATACATCTCCGAATAGGCAATCTGCCACAACAGAAAGTTGGAGACGCGAAGCTCCCCGCCGGTGCGGATCAGCAGATCCGGGTCGGGATAGTTCTTCGTGCTGAGCTGGGCGCTGAACAGGGCGTCGTCGATCGCGTCGGGGTCTAGACGTCCTTCGCGGGCCTGGCGAGCCAGTTCGCGGGTGGCGTGCAGGATATCCCAGCGGCCGCTGTAGGACAGGGCCAGGGTGAGGATCATGCGGTAGTCCGCCGGATTCTCCTTGTCGGACTCCTCGAGCACGTTGCGGCAGGCCTCGGGGAGCGCGTCGATATCGCCGATGGCGCGCAGCAGCACCTTGCTGTCCAGCAGCGTTTTTTGCTCCCGCCGGATGGTGTGAATCAGGAGTGTCATCAGGGCATCGACCTCGCTCGGCGGTCGATTCCAGTTCTCGGTGCTGAACGCGTAGAGGGTAAGAAATTCTACCCCGAGCTGCGCGCAGGCTTCGGTGATGTCCCGCACGGATTCGACGCCTTCATAGTGGCCGGTAACCCGGATCTTGCCGCGGGTCTTGGCCCAGCGGCCGTTGCCGTCCATGATGATGGCAACGTGGCGGGGAATCGATCCCTGCGCCTTGAGCGCCGCCTGCTGTGCGGCATCGGAGGTGGGTACGCCTTCCACGAGAGGGGGTTTAAACTGCACGCGAGGATTCCATTTCTGATACCTGTGCGCCGGCCGGCGTTGCCAGGCCCTGCATCCACGTTTTCCGCCCGGTCAAAGCCGGAGGATATCGTTGAATACGAGGAATGTCATGAACACCAGCAACAGGATCATCCCGATCTGCTGCAGCCACATCCGCACCTTGATGGAAGGCTCGCGCCGCGTAATGCCTTCGTAGATCAAAAAGACGAGATGGCCGCCGTCGAGTACCGGAATCGGCAGGATGTTCATGATGGCCAGCGTGATCGACAGCACCGCCACGATCTTCCAGAAATAATACGCGCCGGCCTCGGCCGCCTGCTTGGTCACCCGGGCGACCATGACCGGCCCTCCCAGATTCTCCCGCAGGTTCTCGCGCCCGGTGAACACCCGTTTGAGGCTCGTGACGATGGCGCTGGCGTTGATCCACGTCTCGCGCATCCCGGCGCCCACGGCGCCGGCCAGGTTGTAATGCTCGTAGACCTCCCCGTACGACTGGGCGATGACCGCGTAATCCGGCGTGAGCACCCCGAACTTGTATTTGCCGTCGCTCTCATCGAGACGCGGCGTGATCTGCGCCTCGTAGTACCGGAAACCGTTTTCATGGCGCAGGAGCGTGGTGCCCGCCGGCACCACGGCGTTTTCATCGAACAGCGAATCCGGGCGCGACCACACGACGGCGATCGGTTCGCCGTTCGAAGTCTGGATCAGTTCGGTCATCTGCGCCCAGAAGTGGATATCCGTCCCCCCGATCGACACGATGCGATCGATCGCCTGCAGGCCGGCCTGATCGGCCGACCAGTCGGACGCCACGCCGCCGATGATGGCCGGCATGATGTCGATCCCGAAGCTGGACTTGCCGGAACGACCCAGCTGCGTCATGATGTCATCCGGCCCCTTGAACGTCATCTCCTCGCCATGGCGAACGACGGTAACGGTCATCGGGTCGGCCAGGATGGATTCGATCGACTCGATCTCGTTGAACCGCTCCAGCGGCTTGCCGCTTACATTGACGACGCGGTCGCCCGTCCGAAGCCCCATCTGGTACGCCAGCGAGCTGTCTTTCACATACACCTGCTGGACGCGATCGGCCGGAATGTAGGGCTCGCCATAGACGTATTTGAGCCCGGAGAAGATGATGACTGCGAGAATGACGTTGAAGATGACGCCGGCCGTGATGACCACGATGCGCTGCCAGACGGGCTTGGAGCGAAACTCCCAGGGCTGCGGCTCCGAGTTGATGAACTCGGTATCCATACTCTCATCCACCATGCCGGCGATCTTGACATAGCCGCCCAGCGGCGTCGCCCCGAGCACATATTCCGTCTCGCCCACGGTCTTGCTGAAGATCCTCGGAGGAAAACCGACGGAAAACTTGTCGACCCGCATCTTGAACCATTTCGCGGTGAGAAAATGGCCCATCTCGTGTACGAACACGAGGATGGTGATGGCGAGCAACACCCAGAATAGTGTTGAAAGTATTTCGAGTGCCAGATCCATACTTGCTCCCAAAAAGCGAAAAACAGTGACGTTAGCGGGGTTTCGCGGCGCAAGGCCAGCGCGTACGAGTCAGCCCCACAGACGCCGCTCGCTTGCTGCAGACTATTCAATAGGCAGGGGCGCCGTAGAGTTCCTCGACGCGGCGACGCACGGCCCGGTCCAGCGCTACGAGATCGTCCAGGGAAGGATGCGCCGGCCCGTCGAATTGCGCCATCGCCGTCTCGATCGCCCGGGGAATGTCCACAAAACGGATGCGATCCTTGAGAAACAGGGCGACAGCCGCCTCGTTCGCGGCGTTGAGCACCGCCGGCGCCGCGCCGCCCTGCCGTAAGGCTTCGTAGGCCAGCTCCAGACAGGGAAACTTCCGGCGGTCGGGCCGCTCGAAATCGAGCCGGCCGGCCGCGCTCCAGTCGATCCGCGGATGCGGTGCCGGCCACCGGTCGGGGTAGCTCAGCGCGTACTGGATGGGGACCTTCATGTCCGGCTGCCCCAGCTGCGCCTTGCTGCTGCCGTCGGCGAAGTTGACCAGCGAGTGCACGATCGACTGGGGATGGACGAGCACGTCGATCCGCTCGGGCGGCAGGTGAAAGAGCCAGTGCGCCTCGATCACCTCAAGCCCCTTGTTCATCATGGTCGCGGAATCGATCGTAATCTTGCTGCCCATCGCCCAGTTCGGATGACGCAGGGCCTCCTCCCGCGTGATCCGGTCGAACGTCTCCAGCGGCCGCGTCCGAAAAGGCCCGCCCGACGCCGTCAGGGTGATCGACTCCACCGCGCCGGCCGGCTCGCCGACCAGGCACTGGAAGATGGCGGAGTGTTCGCTGTCCACCGGCACCATACGGCCTCCGTGCGCCCGGAGCAGCGCGTTGACGCGCTCGCCGGCGACGACCAGCGTCTCTTTGTTCGCCAGCGCGATCGTGCATCCCGCCTCGATGCCGGCCACCACCGACTCCAGGCCGGCAAAACCGACGATGGCCGCCATGATCACATCGACACCCTCCCAGCAGGCTGCCTCCCGCAGGCCGCTTTTTCCCTGGAGCACGGCGATCCCTGTCCCCTCCAGCCGCCGGCGCAACGCCTGCGCGGATGCGTCGTCACCCACCGCCACGCAGGCCGGGGAAAACTCCAACGCCTGCGCATGCAGCAGCTCAATATTCCGATTCCCGGCCAGCGCCACAACCTTGAACTTTTCTGGGAATAGCCGTACAACCTCTAGCGTTTGCGTACCGATAGAGCCCGTGGCGCCGAGCACGGCGAGGCGCTGAACGGGCCCTTTATTTGCACGCCCTTTCGCAGATGCACGAGGTCTCGCTTCGTCGCGATTCATAAAGAGTGGATGCTATCGCTGGCGGAATCCCATCCGCCGGAATAAAAAAAACAGGATGCCCCGCGAAGGGCCTCTTCAGGCACTAAACGGCTACGCCGCCGGCTACCTACCTCCCAGGGAGGCCGAAATGTACTGACTCTTATGCGAATTTGTACCCTGCGCACCCTTTTCCTCGGCCTGCTGATCGCGACGGCCCTTCCCGCCGCGGCGCAGCAGATCGACAGCACGCTCGTCGCGCGTTTTCAGCTGGCCGACACCTACCTGCGGGCCGGACAGTTCGATCGCTCCATCTCGCTGCTCGAAGACCTCTACGCCGAGAGCCCGTCTACCTATGTATTCTATGAGAAGCTGAAAGAGGCGTACGAGAGCGTCAAGCGGTATGAGGACGCGATTCGGCTGGTGGACGACCGGATCGCCCGCGAGGATGCGCCCGTCGTGCTCACCGCCCAGAAGGCCCGGCTCTACTACCTCATGGGCGACGAGGCCCAGGCGCTGGCGACCTGGGACGCCGCCGTCGCCCTCGAGCCCGGCAAGGCGACGGCCTATCGCGTCGTCTATCAAAGCCTCGTCGAGGTGCGTCTCTTCGAACAGGCCGTGGCCGTTCTGGAAAAAGGACGCGACGTGCTGGGCGACGCGGCCCTGTTCCGGATGGATCTGGCCTATATGTATAGCCTCACCGGCCGGCATGCCGACGCCATGACCGAATACCTGGGCCTGCTCGACGAGAGCGACCGGCAGCTCAGCTTCGTCCGCAGCCGGCTCGGACGCTTCGTCGAACAGGAAGGCGTGCTGGAAGCCAGCATCCCCGTTGCCGAGGAAGCCGTGCGCAAGACGCCGCTGAACCGTTCCTACCGCGAACTGCTCGGCTGGCTGTACATCGAGGCCGACCGCTTCAGCGATGCCTTCAATACGTACCGCGCGATCGACCGCCTCGAGCAGGAGAACGGCAACGTCCTCTTCGGATTCGCCGAGCAGGCGGCCGACGCCGCCGCCTACAAGGTGGCCTCCGATGCCTACCGGGAGATCCTGGAACGCTACCCCGACTCCCCCGCCGCGGCCGACGCGCAGTTCGGGCTGGGCAGCATGCTCGAAAAACAGGCGGAAGACCTCGGCGAACGCGCCGTCGACGACGCCGGCAACCGCCGGCCGGCCCCGCGTTATGAAGAGGCCCTCGCCGCCTACCAGCTCTTTCTGAAAAAGTACGCCACCCATCCCTACTACCCCGAAGTGCTCGGACGCATCGGCCAGCTGCAACTCGATGTCTTTTTTGATCTCGACGCCGCCGAGACCGCCTACGCCGAGGTCACCGCCATCTACGGCAGCAGCGAGGCGGCGGACGAAGCGGCGTTCGACACGGGGCGCATCGCGCTGATGCGCGGCGACCTGGACGGGGCGCGCCTCATCTTCTCCAAACTCGTGGACCGCCTCCGCATCGGCGAACTCGCCGAACGAGCCCGCTACGAGATGGCCATGCTTCACTTTTACCGTGGCGAGTTCGAGGCGGCGCTCACCATATCCGCCCCGATGAACGAGAATACCTCGACCGATGTCGCCAACGACGCCATCGAGCTGAAGGTGATGCTGATCGAAAACAAGGGACCGGATTCCCTCAACTCGGCGCTCCGCATGTATGCCCGCTCCGCCCTCGCCCTCCGGCAGCGTCATTTCAATGAGGCCCTCGCCACGCTCGATTCGCTTCTGCAAGACTACGGCACCCACCCGCTCGCCGACGAAGCCCGCTACAGCCGCGCCCGGGCACTCCGCCAGGCCGGCCGGGCCGAAGACGCCCTCGCCGCGCTGCTCGAGTTTCCGCTCATTCATCCGACCAGCTATCTGACCGACCGGAGCCTGTTCGAAGCGGCTGATATCTACGAATTCGAACTCGGCAACGACGACGAAGCCGTCACGCTCTATGCCCGGCTCCTGACGGAGTACCCGGGCTCGCTCCTCGGGCCGCGCGCCCGCGAGCGCATCCGTTTTCTCCGGGGCGACGGCATCTGAACCGCCCCCGTTTTGCCTGCTTTTTTCTTCCCGAGCTGATTACACCATGTCCAGATCCACTCCGCTCCTGCTGGCCCTGCTGTTCGCCGGCGTCTTCGCGTCCTCCGTGCAGGGCCAGGATATCCTCGTCCCCATGGATGCGCGGCAATCCGATCACCTCAAGGCCTATGGCGTGGCGTTCTGGACGCTCAAACAGGGCGTCAATGTCGACTGGCTCCTCAACTACCGGGGCGGCTCGTTTCTCATCGCCACCTTCGACGGCCTCGAAAATGAACTGCGCGTACGCGGCGTCTCCTACGAACGCCTGAGCGGTGCGCAGTCGGCCACGATCATCGCCGAGGTCGAAAGCGAAGCCAGCAACACGGCCATGATGCGTCTGGAGAAAGCCCCGCGGGTCGCCGTCTACGCGCCCAAGCAGACGCTGCCGTGGGACGACGCCGTGCTCCTGGCGCTGACCTATGCCGAGGTGCCCTACGACATGATCTACGACGACGACGTGCTCGACGGCAAGCTCAGCGAATATGACTGGATCCACCTCCACCATGAGGACTTCACGGGCCAGTACGGCAAGTTTTTGCAGTACCGTTCCATGCCGTGGTACATCGAGCAGCAACGGCAGGCCGAGACGGCCGCCCGGCGACACGGCTTCCGCAAGGTGAGCCAGTTGAAGCTCGCCGTGGCGCAGACCATCCACGACTATGTCGTCCAGGGCGGCTTCCTGTTCGCGATGTGCTCGGGGACCGACACGTTCGACCTCGCCCTGGCGGCGCACAATACCGACATTGTGCCGGCAGAGTACGATGGCGACCCGATCGACCCGGATGCATTGTCGAAGCTGGATTTCTCGCAAACCTTCGCGTTTCAGGATTTCAAGCCCAACTTCAACGCGCAGCAGTACGAACATTCCAACATCGACACCGGCGCGCCGCCCCCGCAGCTGCGCAACCCGGCGCTCGACTATTTCACCCTCTTTGAGTTCAGCGCCAAGTGGGACCCCGTGCCCACCATGCTGACGCAAAACCACGTGGCCACGGTCAAAGGGTTCATCGGCCAGACGACCAATTTCCGGAAGGATCTCATCAAGCCCAATGTCGTTATCCTCGCCGAATCGCCCGGCCGGGATGAGGTGCGGTATCTCCACGGATCGAGCGGCGAAGGCACCTACACCTTTTACGCCGGCCACGACCCCGAGGACTATCAGCATTTTGTCGGAGATCCCCCCACCGATCTCAACCTGCACAAGAACTCGCCCGGTTACCGGCTGATTCTGAACAACGTCCTCTTCCCGGCCGCGAAGAAGAAGAAACAGAAAACCTGACCAGAACCCGCGCCCCCGTATGTCCGAGAACCGAACCGTCAGCCAGTCCCGCTGCACCATGAGCGAGATCGTGCTGCCCAACGACACGAACAACCTGGGCAACATGATGGGGGGCCGGCTGATGTACCTGATGGACATCTGCGCCGCCATCTCCGCGCAGCGGCATACGAACCACGTGTGCGTGACGGCGGCCGTCGACTCGGTCGAGTTTGAGTCGCCCATCCATCAGGGCGAAATCGTCGTGATCGAAGGCCAGGTCAACCGGACCTTCCGCTCCTCCCTCGAAGTCGAACTCAACGTCTGGGCGGAAAACCCGTTCGCGCAGACGCGGCGCAAGTGCAACCGGGCCTACTACACGTTCGTGGCGATCAACGAGGAGGGGCGACCGGTGCCCGTGCCCCCGATTCACCCGGAAACCGACCATGAGCACGCGAATTTCGAGGCGGCCGCGCGCCGGCGCGAGCTGCGCCTGGTGATCTCCGGCCGGATGGAACTCAAGGATGCCCGACTCATCAAGGAGGACATCATCGGGACCCTGACGCATCGAGACGATTGAGCGGAACCGTGAGCGGCGCCCTATCACGACGGGCCTGGTCGCGCACCGGGCGTTGCCTGACGGTCATCCTCTGGCTCGGGCTGGCTTGTGGCCTCCTGGGGCCCGTAGCCCTGGCGCAACGCGCGACGCACCCCGGCCGCTTCGCCCTCGGGGCACAGATCGGCAAGCCGACAGGCCTCACGTTCAAGCTGTATCTGGAGCAAGACATCGCCCTGGACCTGATGGCCGCATGGGGCTTCGACCGGTCGCTGCTCGCAAACTTCCACGCCTCGTACGAGTATGCCATCCCGGAATCGCCGCTCGGCTTTTTTCTCGGGCCGGGCTTTCTGATCGGGCGGGACATCCGGTCCAACGACGCCCGGCTTCTGTTGGGGCTCTCCGCGCAATTTGGCCTCAATTACTTCACACAGCGCTTCGAGGTTTTCCTTCAGGCACGTCCCAGCATGGAGCTTTTGCCTCAGTCCATCGTGCGGATCGGCGGCTCCGCGGGCCTGCGCTACTATTTCTGAGCGCATCCTGCCCCCGCCGGCGACGTCCCCCGGCCCCTCATTTACAATGGAGCCCCAAAACAGCTATCTTACGACCTGATCTTTCGCACGTAAGCGGTCCGTACAGCGGATGCGGAATAGGTGAGATGGCGCGATGTATGCGCATCCCGCATCCATGCACCGCGCCGCGCCATTATCCGGCAGCCAGGATGCCCGTGCGCAAGGTCCGTTACGTCGTTCAGTGCCGGCGCGCGCCGGCCGTGAGCACCACGATATGTTATACCAGCGAATCCTCATCACCGGCGCAAACGGCCTGCTCGGGCAGGAACTCGTCGCCGCCTTCAGTCCACACCCCGAATTTGACGTCCTCGCAACCGGCAAGGACGAGCAGCCGCGTTTTTCCGGCGGCTCGTATGGCTACACCCAGCTCGATCTGACCAGCGCCGCCGACGTGCGGCACCTCTTCGGGCTTTTCACGCCGGACGTGGTGATCAACTGCGCCGCCATGACGGCCGTGGACCAGTGCGAAGACGAACGCGACGCCTGCTGGCGCATCAACGTCGATGCCGTCGAGCAGATGACGCGGTGCTGTCTGAATTTTGGCGTCAAGCTCGTCCATATCTCCACCGACTTCGTGTTCGACGGCAAGGGCGGCCCGTATACGGAAAACCAGCGGCCCGACCCGGTCAACTTCTACGGCAAATCGAAGCTTGCCGCCGAGAACGCCATCCTGAAGTCGGGCCTCGGGCGATGGGCCATCGCGCGCACGGTGCTGGTCTATGGCGCCGGTGAGAACCTGACGCGCTCCAATATCGCGCTCTGGGTGATCGACAAGCTCAGCCGGGGCGAGGAGATCCAGGTGGTGGACGACCAGTGGCGCACGCCGACGTACGCGCCCGACCTCGCGCAGGGGATCCTGCGGCTCATCAAGTTCGACAAGACCGGGATCTACCACCTCTCCGGACGCGAATACCTCAGCGTGTACGATTTCGCCCAAAAAATCGCCGCCATGTTCGATCTCGACGCCACGCTCATCAAGCGAACAAATAGCTCGGGATTCAGTCAAAAGGCGCTTCGTCCGCTCAACACGGGTTTTATCATTCTAAAAGCTGAAAGCGAGTTCGGGTACAAGCCGCGCACGATCGAGCAGTCGCTCATCGACCTCGGGGCGCGCCTCGGCCTGCCCGTCTCCACCCCCTGATCGCGTAGTATGATCGACATCCATATCCTCCGCACCGAACCCGACCGGGTGCGGAAAGCCATTCGCGACAAGCACATCGACGCCACCGGTGTCGTAGACCGAATCCTGGCGCTCGACGCGTCGCGCCGCGATACGCTCACGCGGCTCCAGGACCTCCAGACCCGCGCCAATGAGATCGCGCGCGACATCGGCCTGCTCATGCGGGAAGGCCGGCGCGACGAGGCCGAGCTGAAAAAGGCGGAGAGCACGGACATGAAAGGCGTCGTCAAATCGCTCGAAGATGAGGCGCGCGCCGTCGAACAGCAGCTCGACGACCTCCTGCTGGAGATCCCGAACATCCCGCACGAAAGCGTGCCCCTTGGCGCGTCGCCGGAAGACAACGTCGTCGCCCATATCTGGGGGGATGAGCCGGCATTCGACTTTGAGCCGCTCCCGCACTGGGATCTCGCCGCGCGTCACGGCCTGCTCGACTTCGAGCGGGGCGCCAAGGTGACCGGCGCCGGCTTCCCGTTCTACATCGGCAAGGGCGCTCGCCTCCAGCGCGCCCTGATCCAGTTCTTTCTGGACCTGGCCGTCGACGAAGGGGGCTACACCGAGATGCAGCCGCCCGTCTTCGTGAACGCCGACAGCGCCCGCGGCACCGGCCAGCTTCCCGACAAGGAAGACCAGATGTACGAGATGACGCGCGACGCGCTCTACGCCGTGCCGACGGCCGAGGTGCCCGTCACGAACTACCATCGGGACGAGATCCTCGCCGAAGACGACCTCCCGATCAAGTATTGCGCCTACACCCCGTGCTTCCGCCGGGAAGCCGGCTCCTACGGAAAGGACGTGCGCGGCCTGAACCGGCTCCACCAGTTCGACAAGGTCGAGCTCGTGCAGATCGTGCCGGACGACGCCAGCTACGCCGCGCTCGAATCGCTTCGGGAGGATGCCGAACGTCCGCTCCAGCGGCTCGGCCTGCGCTATCGCCGGCTGCTGATGTGCACCGCCGACATGGGCTTCACCCAGTCGAAGAAATACGACCTCGAGGTCTGGAGCGCCGGCCAGCAGCGCTGGCTGGAGGTCTCCTCGGCCTCCAACTTCGAGGCCTTCCAGGCGCGCCGGCTGTCGTTGCGGTACCGGAAAGCCGGCGGCAAGAAGCCGGTTTTCGTCCACACGCTCAACGGCAGCGGGCTGGCGCTGCCCCGGATCGTGGCGGCGTTGCTCGAAAACGGCCAGCAGGCCGACGGCAGCATCCTGATCCCCGAAGCCCTGCGTCGCTATACCGGTTTCGATCGCATCGGCTGAAGCGATCTAACAGGTTAATCAAATGAGGCCGTCTGCAAAAACCCAGGCGGCCTTTTTGATTTTTCGGCAAGCCTATTGCCCCGTCTCATTCGCGCGCTCAGAGTGGGACCCGGTCTGGCTGCCCTCCCCGGGGACGCCCTGACCCCTACCGTCTAACCCCGCATTTTCACACACCGGACCCGCGGCGGTCGACCGCCGGCCAGATTCTTCGAGCGGCCGTTCGCCCCCTTTGCGCCCCCTTTCCGGCCCCTCGCCGGCGCATGCCGCCGTAGGCCATTTTACCGCCGGCTCGGCCGGCAATATGCCCTTTTCTGTGCATTTAACGCGGCTTTTGACCCCGGGCGTTCCTTTTTGTAACGGCGGGATACCCCATATCGGACCGCCCTGGCCACGGTCCCGTCCGTAAAACGTCCGCAGGCCGTCGAACGATGTTTGGCACAGTAGATGGAATGAGGGAGGCAAGCAAGTATGCCTCTCTCCCCCAGGTGAGTCCCTCCACTCTCGCAGAGGCCATCCATACTCCGCACGGTTTGATTGCACACATTGGGACCTTACCATGAACAGACGTAGCTTTATCGGCGTGCCGGCCAGAAACACGGCGCCGATGCCGGCATCGCAAGCGGCGATGGCGATTCAGCCGCATACCGCACCCCTCACGCGCGCAGATGCCCGACATCTGGTTACCCGTAGCGAATTTGGCGCTCGCCTGCGGCGTGTCAACGGGTTCATCGGAATGACGGCTGAGGAAGCCGTTGCTATTATTCTGCAGGAAGCCGAAGAGAACGCCCTCCCGGAAGCCCCCACCTGGTACAAGAACAAGCTCTCGGGCGATATCGACGACTTGTATAAAGTGCAGCGCGACTGGATGTGGCGCATGAAAGAGCAGGGATTCATCGAAAAGATGACCCTCTTGCTGCACAACCACCTCGTCACCGGGTACAGCGTCTACGAGCGGCCGTATTATGCCTACACCTACTACGAGCTGCTCCGCACGTATGCGCTCGGCAACTTCAAGGAGCTGATCTTCGAAATCGGGCTCGACCCGGCCATGTTGTTCTATCTGGACAACAACTCCAACGTGCCGACGACCGACGAGCAAGGCAACCCCGCCGGCTCGAACGAGAACTACGCCCGCGAATTGCTGGAGCTGTTCACCATGGGCCAGTACGGTCCGGGCGGCAGCCTCAACTACACCGAGGCCGACATCAAACAGATCGCCCGCGTCCTGACCGGATGGCAGGTCGATGAAAGCCGCTTCCGCACCGTGTCGAAAAGCACGCTGCACGACAGCGGCACCAAAACGATCTTCGGCCAGTCGTTCCAGGGTAACGCCGACCCCGAGGTCGAATATGCGCAGCTGATCGACTTCATCTTTGCGCAGCGCGGATCCCAGATCGCGCACTATCTGTGCCGCAAGCTCTACGTGTACTTCGTCAACCCGGTCCCGGATGAAGCCTTCATCGCCGAGATGGCTGCGGTCATGGTGGACAACGACTACGAGTTGAAGCCGGTGCTCCAGACGCTCTTCACGAGCCAGCGCTTTTTCTCGCCGACGTACTACGGCTCGCGCATCAAGAGCCCGATCGATTTCCTCATCGGTTTCCTGAACGAGACCGAAACGCCGCCGAGCGACAGCGTGCTCGAATACATGCGCCAGCAGCTCGAGCCGCGCTCGATGAACCAGGAGCTCTTTAACCCGCCGAACGTCGCCGGCTGGCCCGGCATGAATCCGCCGGATGCGGCCAACGCGCCGGGCGACGAAAAGTGGCTGACGACGAGCCTCCTGCCCGAGCGCTGGAACATCATCGCCGACCTCACCGACGGCGCTGCCGGCGATTTCGACCCCGTCGAAGTGGCCGTGCGCGTGTCCGATCCCGCGAACCCGTTCAAGATCGCAGAAGACCTCGCACGGACGCTCGTCCCGGTGCCGCTGGATATTGCGAGCATCCGCGACGTGAGCGAAAGCTTCGCCGGCGACCCGGATACGCCGCCGCCGGCCTCGGTGCTGAGCGATCCCATCGTCTCGAACGTCTCCAAGGTGCTTCTCGGCGACATGCCGCACTACGAATGGCCCGACATCGTCAATGGCCCCGGCACCGACAAGGCGCGCGCACGCATCGTGCTCCAGCACTACATCGCGCTCCTGAGCCGCGAGATCCCTGAATACCAGTTGCACTAACCCTCGCCCAGGCCCCCCGTTTTCGCCTCAAGAAACGGACTTTAACACGCAGGTTATAACCCATGCACGAGCATTGTCATCATCACCATCACCACGGGCACGAGGGTCACGGGCATGAAGGGTCGCGGCGCGGCCGCCGTCTCGAGGACGGTGCAGCGCACACCCAGGACCACATGGCCTGGTCCCGCCGCGACTTCCTCACCCGTCTGGGAATGGGTGTCGCCGGCGCCTCGGTCATGCTCAACGGGAGCCCCGTCACCGCATTCGGCCACGCGCCGATCCTCCAGGCGCTTCAAAACGCCGAAGTCGATCGCATCCTGGTGCTCATCCAGCTCAACGGCGGCAACGACGCCCTGAACACGGTCGTCCCCTACGAGATCGACGAATACTATCGGGTTCGCCCCACGATCGCGATCCCGAAAAGCTCCGTGGTCGCCCTGGAACGCGATCACGGTCTTCACCCCGCCATGGCGAGCCTGACCAACCTCTGGAATAACAACAGCCTCGCCGCCATCCTCAATACCGGCTACCGCAGTTCGACGCGCTCGCACTTCGAAGGCACGGTCAACTGGGCGACGGGCAGCGGCAATGTCATCGGCAGCGGCAACGCCAACTTCACGTCCGGCGTGTGGGGGCGGTATGTCGAGGACGTCATCGACAACCTCGGCCAGCCGATCGACCATCCGATGGCCGTGCTGATCGGCGGACCGGTGTCGCTCTTCCAGAGCAACCTGGGCAACCTCGGCGTGAGCCTCGGCGACGCGCAGTTCATCGAGGAGATCGCGCGCCGCGGTCTCTACGACGCGAACGACAGCCGTGTCAACGGGGTCGCCTACGGCCGACCGCTGAAATACGTCCGCGCCGTCGCCAACGCCGCGTTGAGCTATGTGTCCTCGATCCAGCGCGCCGCCAACAACGGATCGAACCTCGCCGGCACGTACCCGACCGGCTTCGGCAGCAACCTCGCCGCCGCCGCGCGCCTCATCCGGGGCGGGCTTGGCGCCAAGGTCATCTCCGTCTCCATCGGCGGCTTCGATACGCACTCGAATCAGGGCGGCGCCACGGGCCAGTACGCGGACCGCTGGCGGAATATCGCCGACTCGGTGGCCGCGTTTTATCAGGACCTCGCCGTCGACGGGCTCAACGACAAGGTGCTTACGATGACCTATTCGGAATTCGGACGCACCCTGGGCGAAAACGGCTCGCGCGGCACCGACCACGGCGCCGGCGCCTCGATGCTCATGTTCGGCCCCGGCCTCAAACGCGGTGTCTACGGGCAGCAGTCCGACCTCATCACCCAGCTGTACGGGGGTGATCCCGAGCCGTCGACGGACTTCCGCTCGGTGTACGCCTCCATCCTGCAGGACTGGTTCGGCCTGCCGGCCGGCGAAGTCGACGGCATGCTTGGCACGGCGATGCCGCGGATGGATTTCATCGAGAACAAGATCCGCGTCAGCAACGAGCCGACGCCGGTGCCGGAGGCCTTCGAGCTTTCCCAGAACTACCCGAATCCGTTCAATCCGACGACGAATATCGGGTACACGCTCAATCAACCCAGTCGCGTGACGCTCCAGGTGCACGACGCCCAGGGCCGGCTTGTCCGGACGCTGGTCGACGAGTACCAGACCGCCGGTTCGCACCAGATCGACTTCGAGGGCGGACGCATGCCGAGCGGCACCTATTTCTACACCCTGAAAACCCCCGATGGTGTCAAGACACGGTCGATGGTCTTCATGAAGTAATACTGAGTAACTCGTGTTACGCAAGGCATCGTGTCCATCTGTGGATGCAAGATAAAGGATGCAGGATTTCGTCCGAAAAGCCTGGTGCCCGGTACAAAATCCTGCATCTTGCATCCTGCATCAGATTACCAGGCACACGGCTGCGTAAGATCAGTGAGTAAGGAGTCCATCCTACGCTTCATCCAGCAGTAATCATGAAATCAGTAATCACGAAAAACGTGGTGGCGAGCGCGATACTCGCCACCACGCTCCTCTGCCTCGGCGGCGTCCTCCTGAGTGGATGCGATCTGTTCGAGGAGTCCGATTCGGCATCGCTCGAAGGCGACGCCAGCCAGCTGTATCCCGTCCAGATCGATGGAAAATGGGGGTACATCAACGGGTTGGGACGCATCATCATCCTGCCGGCGTACGACAACGCCCGCGACTTCTCCGAAGGCATGGCCGCCGTGCAGTTGAACGGCCTCTGGGGCTACGTCAATGAAAAAGGCGCGGTCATCGTCCAGCCCCAGTTCCAGGTCGCCGGCCGCTTCGCCGAAGGGATGGCGTTCGTCCGCGGCACCGCGCTCGACGACCTGTACGGGTTCATCAACAAGGAGGGCACGACGGTCATCCAGCCCCAGTTCGAGCTGGCTCAGCCGTTCTCCGAGGGGCTCGCGCCGGTTCGCACCGACACCCGCTGGGGCTTCATCAACCGCTCGGGAGAGATGGTGATCGAGCCGCGCTACAGCGACGCGCATTCCTTCTCCGACGGCCTCGCCGCCGTGGAAGGGCTCAGCGGCTGGGTCTACATCAGCAAAAACGGCGAAACGGCCATCAGCCCCGAGCTGACGGTGCAGGTCCTGGGCGACTTCGTCGACGGCTATGCGCCGTTCGAGACCGGCGAAGGCTGGGGATACCTCGACACCAAGGGCAACCCCATCATCTCGCCCCGCTTCGGCAGCGCCGAGCCGTTCTCCGAAGGGCTCGCCGTGGTCGCCATCAACGAAGGCTTCGAGTTCATCAACAAGAAGGGCGAGATCGTCGTCTTCGGCGAATTCCGGGAGGCGCAGCCCTTCTCGGAGGGCATGGCCGCGGTCCGCATCAACAGCGACTGGACCTTCGTCAGCAAGGCCACGGGCCGCGTAGCGATGGAGCGGAATTTCGATGCCGCCGAACCCTTCCGGGGCGGGCTGGCCCGCGTCCTCATCGGCGACCCCAACAACAATCCGCGCATCGGCTATATCGATCGCTCCGGCAAGTACGTCTGGTATCCCATGAACTGATCGGAACGGACGTCCGACTCCTTCTTGCCGGCGCACGCCGGACCATCAAGCGCATATGATCATGAAGTATTCTGTATTGTATCTGTTCGCCGCACTGGCCGTCAGCATCAGCCTGACCGGGTGCGATTTCATCAGCGGGCTCACCTCGAACGACGAGACGAACGAGACCGACGGCATCGCGCTGTTCCCCGTCCGCATCGACGGCAACTGGGGCTTTATCAACGAAAACGGCCGCATCATCATCGAGCCGCAGTTCGACGCGGCGCGCGACTTCCAGGATGGCCTGGCGCGTATTCGGGAAGGCGCCGTCGGCTACATCGACCCGGCCGGCGAATACGTGATCGAACCCCGTTTCCAGGATGGGCGTCCGTTCTCGGAAGGCTTCGCGGCCGTACAGGTCGACGGGCGATGGGGGTTCATCAATCGCTCCGGCGCCTTCGCCATCAACCCCCAGTACACCGCCGCCTACAGCTTCAAGAACGGCCGCGCGTTCATTCGCACGTCGGACTTCGACTGGGAGTACATCGACTCGCGCGGCAACATCGTCCGCACGCTCGAAACGCCCGAATTGAACGAATTCGAGGATACCGGCAACGACTTCAACAGCGGTCGCGCGCTGGTGCTCGACTTCAACTCGAACCAGTACGGCTTCATCGATGAGAGCGGCAACATGGTCGTCGACTTCCAGTACGCCGAGGCGAGGAGCTTTTCGGACGGGATGGCGGCCATCAAGATCAGCGACAGCTGGGGCTTTATCGATCCGGGCAACAACGCGAAGATTCCGCCGAAGTATATCGAAGCCGGCGACTTCAGCGAGGGCCTTGTCGCCGTACGCGAAAACACCAATACGTGGGGCTACGCCGACAAGTCGGGCCGGATGGTGATCGAACCCCAGTTCGAGGACGCCCGCCCGTTCTCGGAAGGCCGCGCCGCCGTGCTGATCGACGGGTTCTGGGGCTATATCGACAAGTCGGGCAACGTCATCGCGCAGCCGGACTTCGACGTGGCCTCGCCCTTCCACAAAGGCCTCGCGCAAGTCATCATCGAGACGCGCGACCCGAACAACGAAAACAACATCATCACCAACATCGGCTACCTGGGTCGCGACGGGAAATACGTCTGGTATCCGACGCGGTGAAAAGGTTCAGGGACTGAGGTTCAAGGTTTAAGGAGCGCGATGCCCTTAAACCTTGAACCTCGATCCTGAAACCCTTCATCACGTGCGCGCCCGGGGCTTTGACGGCTTTCCGGGCGCATTCACTTTGGCGGACGCCTCGCTCATGGCGCCATCGCCGGCCGTGGCTGCGGTGCCCGGGAACTGTTTGATGTGTTCGGCGGGGGGCTGCTTTCCGGTGCCGGCGGCCACGGGGGAGGATTCCGGGATGTAGAAGTCGGCATTCGGCAGGCTGTCGCTATGCCGGCGCGCCGCCTCGGCGGCCTTGCGCATGCTGTCGTCGGTGTTGTTGCGGAGCTCGCCGATGTTGCGGTAGAACGCCTGCTCGAACAGGTCGAAGGCATGCGCGAGGGCGGCCTTGTCCCGCTCGTAGGCGAGCCCGTATTCGCCGTTGCGAATCTGGCCGTCCATCTTCGCCATCGCCGCGGAGAGCGCGAACAGGTAGATGGCGTTGTCGGCGACGCGCGCCTGCACGGCCTGCCGCTTGACGATGTGCTCGCGGTTCCACTTGCTCGCCATCTTGAAATAGTACGCGTGCCGCTGCACCATCGTCGCCAGCCGGGTTGCGTACCCTTCCAGCAGCGGGTGTGCGCTGCGCATGAGCGGTTTCGGCGAACGGATGCCGAGAAACAGTTCCGCGCCCAGCGGGATGGCTCGCCGGAGCAGATAGCCCCGGGTGCCGTTGCCGATGATACGGGCCAGGTTGTCCAGCACGGAATCCGCCTTGTCCCAGGCCAGCGCCTGTTGAATCCCCATCATCTGCTCGGCGATCTGCTTGCCGCCGTAGGCGAAGATGAAGGACTGCATCACTTCGTTCGAGCCCTCGACGATCCGGTGGATGCGGTTGTCCCGCCAGATCCGGTCGAGTTCGTTTTCCGTCATGTAGCCCTCGCCGCCCATGATCTGCATCGCGTCGTCGATCACCTCCCAGCCCATGTGGGACGAAAAGACTTTCGTGATGGCCGTTTCGACCATGATGTCGCGGTCCTGTCGATCGAGCATGCCCGTCATCATGTACAGCAGCGCGTCCATCGTGTACGTGAGCGCGCTCATGCGGGCGATTTTCTGCTGGACCAGCTCGAACTCGGCCAGCGGCCGCTCGAACTGGAAGCGGGTCTGCGCCCACTTTATGCTTTGATTCATGGCCCGCCGCGCCGCGCCGATGACGCCGGCGCTCAGGGTGCAGCGGCCGTAGTTCAGGCAGGTAAGGGCCACGTTCAGCCCTTTGCCTTCATGGTGAAGCAAATTGGCGCGAGGCACCTTCACATCGTGAAAGCGGATACGGGCCTGCCAGGTGCCTCGGATACCCGTCTTGCTCCGGTTGTTCTGGAAAATCTCCACCCCGTCCATGTCCGGCGTGCAGATGAGGGCCGTCACGCCTTCGCGCGGTTTGCCCGTCGCCGGATCGGTGTAGGTGTGTTTGGCCATCACGGTGAACACGCCGGCGAGTGCGCCCGACGTGCTCCACTTCTTCTCCCCATTGAGGATGTAATGGGTGCCGTCCTCGCTCAGGACGCAATGCGTCCGCTGGCCGGCCGCGTCCGACCCTACGTCCGGCTCGGAGAGGCAAAAGGCCGACAGGAATTTGCGGGAGACCAGCGGCAGCCAGTGCTTCTTCTGCTCCTCCGTGCCGAACAGCATGATCGCCTTGCAGCCGATCGACTGGTGCGCCGAAACGATCACCGCCGTCGAGCCGCAATGGCTGCCGATCATCTCCAGGGCCCGGTTGTAGCTCGTCACGCCCAGGCCGAGGCCGCCGTATTCTTCGGGGACGGTCATCCCCATCACGCCGATCTCGAACAGCCGGTCGAAGCACCACTGCGGCACGTATTGCTCCTGATCGATCAGAACGGCCGGGTGCTCTTCCTTGAGATAACGTTCGAGTTCGGCCAGCATCCGATCGCACTTCTCGCGCTCGGAGCGGCTCTCGCGCGGATACGGGAAGATCAGGTCTTCACGATAGCGGCCGGCGAACATGTTCTTGACGAAACCGAGCTCGCGCGGATCCGGCCCCATCATCGCTTCTATATCCTGGATCATCTTTCGGTCTTTCGCCGAAACATGCTTCATATTGCTCAAACTGGTAGCTGACATACGTCCTCCATCATCTATAAATCAAGCCCGAACGGGGCATAGAACAGGTAACGACACCGTGATCGGCAAAGATGCGTCGAAGCGCCGATTGGATGAAAGCCCTTCCGCCGAGGGTCGGTTGACTACACGGGACGGTCGAATCCGGTTCCTCCCGATTCGCGGAAGCTCCATAGACATTTCAGGGTTCGGTGGATGTATATTCGGGTGCCCGCTGTACGCCGCCATCGACGCCCGTTTGACCGCATGACCTTCGCCCGAAAGCTGACGCTCGCCCAGGAAAACAAACGCTCCCTGCTTTGTATCGGCCTGGATCCGGATCTCCCCAAACTGCCTGATGCGCTGCGTCGGAGCCACACGCCGGCCGAGGCCATCGTCGCCTTCAACGCGGCCATCATCGAGGCCACAAAGCCCTACGCCAGCGCGTACAAGATCAACTTCGCCTTCTACGAAGCCTTCGGCGCCGCCGGCTGGGAGGCGCTCGAAAAGACCCGGCGTCTCCTGCCCGACGACACCATCGCCATCGCCGACGCGAAACGTGGCGATATCGGCAACTCGGCCCAGTTTTACGCGCGATCGGTGTTTGAGGATCTCGGGTTCGACGCCTGCACGGTCTCTCCGTATATGGGGGGCGACTCCGTGGAGCCCTTCCTGCAATTCCCCGGCAAGGCGATCTTTATCCTGGCCCGCACGTCGAACCCCGGCGGCGCGGACCTCCAGGAGCTCGAGGTGGACGGCGAAAAACTGTACCTGCGCACCGCGCGCCTCGCAAGCCAGTGGGATGGGCGCTGGCCCGGCGAAGCCGGCCTGGTCGTGGGCGCCTCCGACGCCGGCCCCGTTCGCGCCATCCGCGAGGCCTGCCCCTCCCTTCCCTTTCTCATCCCCGGCATCGGCGCCCAGGGCGGCGACGCCCGGTCGATCCTCCAGGCGGCCGGGACCGGGTACGGCCTGAACCTCGTCAACAGCAGCCGGAATATCCTCTTCGCGTCATCGGGAGCCGATTTTGCCGAGGCGTCCGCGCAGGCCGCCCTGCGACAGCGCGACGAACTGAACGCCGTCATCGCCTGATTTTTCTGCGGCGCAGACGGTATGCCGCACCGCGGGCAGGTGTCTAGAAGGATGATCCCTTTCCAGCCACCTCGACATCGCATGCGGACATGTCCGATCCCCGCTCTGCTTCTGCCTCATCCGAACGCTGGTATGTGTACGGATTCGACGGCGCATGGGTTGAAGTCCACCTCCACGAGCCGCCCTCGCCGGCGCGCGTCCCCGAACGCCTCCTCCACGACATCTGGGCCACGCAGCGCTTCGATCGGGCGGAATTGAGCCTGGTCGACGGCCGAAGGCTTCAGGTGGCGCATCCCGGTCTGCCCAACCCCCACGGCGGTCCCGACTTCCGGGATGCGCGTATCGAGATCGAGGGCGCCTGGCTCGACGGGGACATCGAACTGCACATCGCTTCCGGCGACTGGCAATCCCACCGGCACGAACGCGATCCGGCATACAACGGCACGGTGCTCCATGTGACGCTCTTTCCCGACGTCTTCACCGGCCGGCTCCGGCGCGAGGACGGGGTCGTCCTCCCCGAATGCGTCCTGGCGCCGCGGTTGCAAGCCCCGCTCCGGAGCCTGCTCTACGACTTCCACCGGCTGCAGCAGGACAGCCTGCCGTGCGCGTCGATGCTCGGCCAGGTCGATCCGCAACGCGTGGGGCGATGGATCGAAACGCTCGGCGTTCGGCGCGTGGCGTCGCGCAAGACCGAACTGGCGAACGCCTATCTGGCCGAGCCCGATCTGGAGTCGATGCTGCATCGAGCCGTGTTTCACGCGCTCGGCGCGGAGCCGAACGGCCACGCGCTCGAGGAACTGGCGCGCCGGCTTCCGCTGTCGATCGTGCGCCGGCTCGTCGATCCGCTCGACCTGGAGGCCCTGCACCTGGGCACCGCCGGCTTCCTGCCCGTACCCCGCACGGCCCTCCTTCGTTCGGACCGACCCGCATCGGATGCCATCGTCGAGCTCGAAACACGCTACGAGGCCCTGAACGCCCGGCTGGGCATCGTGCCGATGTCCGCGTCGGCGTGGCAGTTTTTCCGGCTCCGGCCCGCCAACTTCCCCACGCTCCGCATCGCCCAGGCCGCGGCGCTCATCCAGTCCGGCGGTTTCCTGCACCAGGATCCGGTGGGCGACGCCATCCGCGCGCTTCGAAGCGGCGCGTCGCCGGATGCCTTCTTCGCGCTGTTCGATACCCCGCCGTCGCGTTTCTGGAACGAGCACTACCGCTTCGGGAAACGGAGCCGCAGCCATCATGACGCCGGCATCGGACGACCGCGGCGCGAACGGATCCTCCTCAATGCCGTCGCACCGCTGCTGGCGCTCGTCGCCGAGCAACACCAGGATATGGCGCTGGAAGAGGCCGTCTTCGCCGCGCTAAGACGCTGCAAGCCCGAGCGCGACCACATCACCGCGCGATTCGATGCCCTCGAACGCATCCCGCAGCACGCCGTGGCCACCCAGGGCCTGCACGCGCTGTTCAGATCGTACTGCCAGGAGGCGCGGTGCCTGTCTTGCGAGATCGGCCGGCAGCTCACCGAAGCGCCCTCGGTACCACCCGGGCCGGGGATCCTGCCCGATAGCGGCCGGTAGATGCACGGCGATCCCTATCATCTGACAGCCTGCCGCCGTGATCATCCGCATCGTACGCCTCACCCTCCAACCGGACGCCGTTGCCGCCTTCGACGCGCTATTCGCAGCGACATCGCCCACCATACGCGCCTTCCCGGGATGCCGGCACCTCGAACTGCTGGCCGACACCTCGGCGCCCGCCATCCGCACCACGTATTCGCTCTGGGCCGACGAGGCGTCGCTGGAAGCCTACCGATCGAGTGACTACTTCCGGTCCGTCTGGCGGCAAACGAAACCGCTCTTTGCCGAGCCGGCAGTCGCGCACAGCTACCGGAGTTTATGTGTAGTCGACGCTTAACCAGGGGGGTTCTGCTCCGATAATACCGATGCGACCCCGATAGATAATCCCTGCGGCCTCCCACGGGCCTGCCCATGTCAGCCATCGCCATGCCGTCTATGATACACGAAGGCCACAAGGAAACCGATCAGCGATCCCAGTTGCTTTACGACCTGGAATTGCGTTTTCCTCCGCTCTCGAGGACGGTATCGGAAATCTCCGCCCTCCTCTCCAACAAGAGCGAGGCGCCGAGCACCGAACGGCTCATCGAAATCGTGGAGATGGACCCCGTCGTGGTGTCGTCCGTTTTGCGCCGCATCAACTCGGCCTATTACGGGCTGCAGCGTCATTTTGACGACATCAGCAAAGCCATCGTCATGATCGGCTTTATGGAAGTCAGCAACATCGTGCTTACGTCCGGCTACGTCGGCGTGCGCAAGAGCGTGACCTCGAAAGCGCACGCCGCCCTCCTCGAAAAGCTGATTCGCATCAGCGTGGGCACCGGATTTTTCATGCGTTTGCTCTCGAGCCGGATCCAGGTCTCCCACATGGCGACGGCCTACACCACAGGGCTGCTGCACAGCGTGGGCCGGCTGGTGTTGCTCTACAACAATCCCGACGAATACGCCGACCTCTGGGAAGAAAACCGAACCGGCTACGCGCCTTCGGCCGAGGCCGAGTTGAACCGGCTGGGCATCGACCACACGCAGCTGGGCGGCATCGCCGCCGCACACTGGAATTTGCCGTCGCCGATCGGCGAGCTGATCGAATCGTATCTGACGCCGGGGCATATCGAGGACCCGATGCTTCGGACGCTGGCGCTCAGCCTCAAGGTGAGCGTGAACGTGGCCGAGCAAGTCTGCGCCTACCGCGATGCGCTGGCGGCCGAGGGCCAGACCGCCTTCGATGAAGTCCGCCCCGATTTTGCGTTCTCGTTTATTCCCGAACTGGCGCTGCTGGCCCAGTCCTGCGGCAAAAACACACAGGATCTCGAACACCTGATCTCGTCCAACCAGCAGGATGCGTTCCAGTATATCGAAAGCATGACGCAGTGAAAGGCCCCGCGCGTCGCCGGCGTGGGAGCAGACGGCAGCCGATGTGAGGTCGCTTCTAGAGCTGGAGTGCGATGCCGGCGGAGATCGTCCGTCCGGGCGCCGGCAGGCCGAGTTGCGGCAGCACGATTTCGTCGGTCAGATTGTCGCCCCGGAGATAAAATTCGGCGTGGCGCGAGGAAAGACCGGGAATCTCGAATCCGTAGCCGGCTTTCAGATCGATCGTCAGCGCCGTAGGCAGCGCGACGAGCGCGTTATCCTCATCGCGCCCGTAAGCCCGGCCGGTGAATTCGCCCTGCACCATCAGCGACAGCCCTTCCTTTCTGCCATATTCCAGCGCCAGCGCGCCCAGGGCTTCCGGCTTCTCGGTGAGCCGAATCGACGTTCCGTCCTCGATGCCGCGCGCATGCATCAGCGCGGCGTGTCCCTCGACCGTCCATAGCGGATTCAGGTCGTAGCGGCCGGCGGCCTCCACGCCATAGACGCGGCTCCCTTCGAGGTTGATGCGCTGACGCAGCCGGCGGCCGTCGACCTCCACGTTATGCTGATCGATCGTGTCGTGGACGCGGTAATGAAAGACGACAAACTCGCCCTGGAATGCTTCCCGATAGGTCGAGACGCCGATTTCCGTGACCACAGACGTCTCCGGTTTCAAGTCGGGATTGAGGAGAAACCGGTTGAGCGCCTCGCCGAAGAGTTCGCGCATCGTCGCAAAACGAACCTTGCGCCCCGCCGAGGCGCGCAGCGTCCAGGCCTCTGAGAGGGCATAAGAGAGCCCGGTGTTCACCGCATAGTCGAGCAGGGGATCGCGCCCCGGCTTGTCACCCGTTTCCGGCGTCGCGATGCCGTCGAGGCTGCCGCCGGCGACGAGCTTCAGCGGCTCGGCGAGGCGGAACGCGAACTCGGCGCCGGCGCTGAAGACATGCTGCCGGTAACGCTGCATCCCGTTGGCGGACACCAGCCGATTTGCATCGTCCCGCGCATAAACGATCTCCTCGTGCAACGACGTCAAACCGTTGAATGCCAGGGTGAGCTGGTGCGGCCCGAGGCTACGCAAGGCCGAGAGCCGGAGCCCGAACGTGTTGTCGCCATCCACCTGCTGCTGCGCCACCTCGGCATAGTCGACCGAACCGAATTGATCGATCGTCTGCCCGAACTGCCCGGTCCACAGCGCACCCTTGACCACCGTCGTCACCCCGATCGGGATCGTCGTATTCAGGATGGCCATGGTGTTATTCCACTCCGGATACCGCCAGAAGCGGACGGAGGCCTCCTCGGGGTCCAGATGGCCCTCCGGGGCGACACCGAACTGTCCCTCGATATGCATCAGGCTCAGACCGGCCTGAATGCCGTTTTTGAACCGGTAATCGGCCTCGCCGAACATGTTCACGAGTTCGCGATCGGTGTTGGTCCGCATCCGGTCGCTGCCCTGGCTGAACGGCGCGAAGGATCGGTCGGCCAGCGGAATCCCGTTTCGCGAGACGTAGCCGGCGGAAACGCCCACATGCAGCGGGCCGCTGTTGTAGAGGTGGCCGATGCCAACCCGCACGTCGTCGAGGCTGCCGTAGTGCCCATCGACGTAGGTTTCGTGGCCGATGTAGTCCAGCTCCCGTGAGGTCACATTGATGACGCCGCCGGAAACGTTGGTGCCATAGAGGATCGAAGGCACCCCTTTGGCAACCGTCATCCCGCCGATCATACCGGTGGGTATCATCTCCAGGTTGAGGCGGTTATCCCACGGTACGTTCATGGATGCCCCGTTAAAAAAGAGGGCGACCTGGCGTTCGCCGGCGCTGCGAAGATAGATCAGGGATTCACCGCGCGAATTGGTCTGGACAAACGCCGCGGGAATCGCGCGCGCAAATTCGGCCACGACCGAGGCATTCTGACGCTCGAGCTGGCGCAGCGCGATCCGCTGAACGGTATAGGTCTCCTGCGGGGCCGACCCATCGGAATTGATGACGATCTCGGCCAGCGCGTGATGCATGAGCGTATCGTTCCTGGCCGGCGACTCCTGCGCAACGGCCGTTGACGCGATGCCGCAGGTCATAAACAGGATGCCGAGAACGAGGGTATGGGCACGGGGTCGAGACATATATTCCAGGCTTCGGAGTATCGGTGATTCAGACAGCAGACAGCGGGCGGAACGGCATTCTCCAAACCGGAATTACCATTGCGTGCCGCGATCCATCTCACAGTCGTCACAGAACGTCAAGATAAAAAGAAAGCCTGCGCGATCGTGATCCCGCAGGCTCCTCATACCAGGAAATTCTGGCGTCAGCCGGTCACGGCGGTATCCAGTTGGAGCCGCGCGCGCTCCAGCGCATAACGCAACTTCTCGTAATACGGCGGGGCGATCTGATAACGGCCGATCTCCTCCGGCATCTCAGCCTGGAACGCATCGCCCATAACGGCTTTCCGCACGTCCATGGCGAGGTCTTCATAACCGATCTGCATCTCGCGCTGTTCGGAAATCATGGCGCCGAGCGTACGATTGAGATCGCGGTATGACGTGGTGAGCCGGCCCAGCGGACCCGTTTTCACCTTCAGCCCGGCAATCACTTCCTCCTGGTGCGCAACGAGCGCGGCATGCCGTTCGAGCTGGGCTTCGAACTGGTGGACAAAGACCTGAAGCCCGGGATTGCCCTGCGCCGCCCGCTGCAGTACCGGCAATTCGTTGCGGGCACTGGCCAGGTCATCCTCGAAAGAGGCCGCCATTTTCGAGATTTCATCATACGTGCCCTGCTCGGTGCCGTCTCCGCCGTAAGTACGGCACGAAGACAGAAGCAACATGACCACGAGGGCCCCGAAAGCAGGAAGGCGATTGGCGTGCATAGGAATTCTTGGATTGGCGATAGGATCTGTACGAGCCGGCCGCGTCGGCATCATGCGGAGCATCGGTTACAAAAGGTCCCGCTTAACGGCCCTGACGGTTTTCCGCTCTAATTCCCGATACTTCACATCGTTTCGGGCCGGCCGCGACTTCGGTTTTTTTTCAATATTGCACTTTCGATTAGATGACCGTCGGTTAGATGACCGTGCCGTCCGGGATGCGCACGTTTTTCGGGATGACCACGATGCCATCCTTGATATAAAACGTGGCGTCGTCTCCTCCTTCTTCGATCCCCGCCCGGTTGGCGATCACGCACCTTGCGCCGATGCTGACATTCTTGTCGACGATCGCGCCTTCGATAAAGGTCTCGTCGCCGATGCCCGGCCGATCGGGCCCCTCGAGGTGCTCCCGTTCGCTAGAATCATGCCAGTGGAAGTAGTCCGCCCCCATGATCACGGAGCGGCGTATCGTCGTCCCCCGCCCGATGTGCGATCGGATGCCGATCACCGAGTCGGAGATGTCGCTGTCGATGATGACGCTGGCCTCTGCAATAATGGAATTCCGGATGACGGCATTCGTAATCTTGGCGTGCGGCAGCGTCCGGACCTCGGTGTACAGCGGCGCATTCGGGTCGTACACGTCGAACTCCGGCTTGGGCGCCGTGAGCATGATATTCGCGTCGTAGAACGACTTGATCGTACCGATGTCGCTCCAGTATCCCTTGAACGGGTAGCTGACGACGTTGCGCTTTTTGATCGCAGTCGGGATGAGCTCCCGGCCGAAGTCATGCCGGCTCTCGTCTTCCGCCAGCAAATCCCGCAGCACATCCTTGTTGAAGATGTAGATCCCCATCGAGGCGAGAAAGACGCGGCCGGCGTCGCGCATGTCGTCGTCTACCGGGCTCTCCTTCCCCGCCAGATCGTAGGGCTTCGGTTTTTCGTAAAACTCGGTGATCCGATGCTTGTCGTCCGTCTTCAGGATGCCGAACCCGGGGGCGTCGTTGGCGTGCACGGGGATCGACGCGATGGTGATATCGGCGCCGTGGTCCTCGTGGTGCTTCAGCATCAGGCGATAATCCATGGTGTACAACTGGTCGCCGGACAGGATGAGCACGTGCGAATGCCTGGACACGCGGGTGTGCATCTGGATGCGCCGCACGGCGTCCGCCGTGCCCTGAAACCAGGACGTCGACATGGGGGTCTGCTCGGCCGCCTGGATCGTCACGAAGCCCCGGTCGAAGCGGTCGAACCGGTAGGCATTCTGGATGTGGCTGTGGAGGCTGGCCGAGTTGAACTGCGTCAGCACGAAGATGCGGTTGATGCCCGAGTTGATGCAGTTCGAGATCGGGATGTCGATCAGCCGAAAACGGCCGGCCAGCGGGACAGCGGGTTTCGATCGTCTGTGGGTGAGCGGGTGCAGCCGGCTGCCGGCCCCTCCGCCCAGAATGACCGCGATGGTTTCGTTCATGACAAGCCTCTGCTTTAGATCCGACGCGTCGCCCGTTCTGGTGGCAAACCTCTGGGGTCCGGGCAGGACATCGAACAATACAACCATACTTCCCTGGTGGGTAGTCGGAATATAGGTAAAGTTGCGCGCAACACAATCCGTGCTTCCCCGCCGCGTTAACCTTTATGAAAGCGCTTCGCTTCATTCTGGAATGCGATATGCTGCCGACCGCCTGAAACCCGGGCCCTGTCCCGTGGTAGAGCATACAGGTTCCATTCTTCTTACCGCGTCGCCGCGCCGGGTATTACCATGAGCGAAAAATCACAGGCCTTGATCACATCGATCCGCGCACGTTTGCAGGCGATCGCTCGCCGGCAGCAACTTGCCGAAATGGCCTGGGGCGGCGTCTTTTTCCTGGGCGCCCTCGCGGCGGTCTGGTTGCTCTCCGTCGCCATCGAGGCCAGCCTCTGGCTCGACACCGCGTTTCGGAAGGCGCTGTTCTGGTCGATCGTGGTCGTGGCGGTCGGGCTGGCCTACTGGTTTATGGTGCGCCCGCTCCTCCGCATGGCCGGCTGGCTCCGCGGCCCGTCCGAAGAGCAGATCGCGCGGGAAATCGGCCGGCGGTTTCCGGAAGTGTCCGACCGGCTCACGAACCTCCTCCAGCTTGCGGCGGGGCGAACGAGTCCGTCTCCCCCCTCGTTCATCGACCATGCCGTCGCCTCCCTGGGCCGCGGCATCGAGCCGGTGCCCATGGAACAGGTGGTCTCGTACGAGCGGGCGAAACGCGCCTCGCGGTTTGCGCTCGTGCCCGTCGCCGGCGTGGTGATCTTCCTCCTCGCCGCCCCCGGCGCCTTTCTGGGCGCATCCCACCGCCTGCTGACCCCCGGGACGCATTTCGACCGGCCGGCGCCTTTTCAGCTGCTCGTCGAACCCGGCGACATCGAACTCATGCGCGGCGACTCGCTGACGATCCGCGCCCGGGCCATCGGCGCGCAACAGCCGGCCGCGGCGTCGATCGAGATGCAGAACCTGTCGGAAGACCTCGTCACGACCGAGACGCTGCGCGCCGATTCGACGTACCGGTACGAGCATCGCCTGCTCAACGTCCGCCACTCGTTTCGCTACCGGCTCCGTGCCGGCGAGGTGACATCCGCCTGGTTCACCGCCGAAATCACCGAACGCCCCCTCGTGCGCTCGATGCAGGTTGGCCTCACGTTCCCCCGCTACGCGCGCATCCCGCCCCAGCGCCTCGACCCCAACGTGGGCGATATCCAGGCGCTGGCCGGCACCCGCGCCGACCTGGAGGTCATCGTGAGCGGGCAGGAGCTGGCCGGCGGCTACATCGTCCACAGCGACGGACAACGCGACACCCTGTCGCTGGACCGCACGGCGGCCGAGGGGGGATTCACGCTCCGCCAGGATGAGACCTACCACCTCTCGTTCGTCGACGCTCGGGGCAACCAGAACAGCGACCCCATCGAATATACAGTGCGCGTCGTCCAGGACGCGCTGCCGAGCGTGATCGTGACGGAGCCGTCCACCGTCTCCGAACTCAACGAGTCACTGGCCACGCAGCTTCGCCTCCGACTGGCGGACGACTTCGGCTTCAGCCGGCTTGCGCTCTATTACCGGCTCGCCGAGTCGCGTTTCGGCGCGCCGGCGGAGACCTTCAGCGCGATTCAGCTCGGCGGCCTCGCACCCTACGAGCTGGACCAGGAGATCGTCCACGGCTGGGATCTTCGGCGCGACACGCCGATCGACCCCGTGCCCGGCGATGTCATCGAATATTATGTCCAGGTCTGGGACAACGACTCGGTCGCCGGCTACAAGAGCACCCGCAGCGCCACGCTCCAGCTGCGCCTCCCCTCGATCGCCGAGCAGTATGAAAAGCTCGACGAAACCGAAGACGCCGCCGAAAGCGACATGGAGGCGATGATGGAAGAGGCGCGCCAGATCCGCGAACAGTTCCAGGAATTGCGCGACGAGCTGCGGACGAAGCAGGAGAGCGACTGGGAGGACCAGCGCCAGCTCGACCAGCTCAAGGAGAAGCAGTCGTCGCTCGAACAGCAGGCGGAAGATCTCAACCAGGCCTTCGAGGAGATGGTCGACCGCATGGAGCAGAACGACCTCGCGTCCGACCGGACGATGGAGATGTATCAGGAGATGCAGAAGGTGGTCGAGGAGATCAATTCGCCGGAGCTGATGGAGGCCCTCAACCAGCTCCAGGAGGCCATGCAGGAACTGAATCTCCAGCAGATGCAGGAATCCCTGCAGAACTTCGAGTTCAACGAGGAGCAGTACCAGCAGCGCCTCGAACGCACGCTCGAACTGTTCAAGCAGATCCGCGTCCAGCAAGACCTCGAGGAGGCCGCCCGACGCGCCGAAGATCTGGCCGAACAGCAGCAGGAAATCCGGGAGAAAACCGCCGAACTGGAGGACCAGCCGACCGACGAGGCGCCGGATGCTGAAAACGCCGAGTCCGAGAATCCTGAGGACGCCGGCGAAAAGGCGGATGGCGAGCCCCGGGAAGGTGAAGAGCCCGCCGAAGGCGAACAACAGGACCCGCAGCAGGGCGAACAGCAGGACTCTCAGGGCGAGCAGCAGGATCAGCAGGGCGAACAGCAGGACCCTCAGCAGGGCGATCCGCAGGAAAACGGCGAACAGAACCCCTCGCAGCAGGAACAGCAGCAGGCCGGCGAGCCGTCGACGCCCCAGGAGCAGCTCGCGAAGCAGCAGGAGATGTCCAGCGAGGAAATGCAGCAGCTGGAGCAGCTCCTCGAGCAGATCAAGGAGCGCATGGACGAGCTCAAACAGGCTCCCACCGACGAGATGCAGCAGCTCAATGAGCAGGTGCAGGAAGAACAGCTCCCGCAGCAGATGCAGCAGAACGCCGAACAGCTGCGCCAGAACCAGCTCAACCAGGCCCAGCAGCAGCAGCAGCAAATGCAGCAGCAGTTACAGCAGATGCAGCAACAGCTCCAGCAGATGCAACAGGGCATGGAAGGCTCCCAGATCCAGATCAACATCGCCGCGCTCCGGCGCGCCCTGAGCGATATCCTCACGCTGTCGCAGGAGCAGGAAGATCTGATCAACGCGGTACGCGATCTGTCGCCGGACAGCCCGGCGCTACGCCAGTTCTCCCAGGCGCAGGTCGAGCTCGGCGAGGGCGCGGCGGTCGTGAGCGACTCGTTGCAGAAGCTGGCGAAAGATATCCCCCACATGACCCGCGAGGTGCAGCAACAGGCCGGCGAGGCGCTGCGCGCCATGACCTCCGCCACCGACGCCATGGCCGAGCGGATGTCCGGCCAGGCCGCGGCGCATCAGAAGAGCGCCATGATGCATCTCAACGAACTCGCGCTCCTGCTCTCCGACCTGCTCGATCAGATGATGAACATGCAGAGTTCGGGCTCGGGCAGCGGCATGTCGATGCAGCAGATGACCGAGCAGCTACAGAACGCCGCCCAGCAGCAACAGCAGCTGAATCAGCAGATTCAGCAGATGCTCAACCAGATGCAGGGCAACCGGCTTTCACAGGACATGCAGGAGCGGCTCCGGCAGATGGCGGCCCAGCAGGAGTCCATACGATCGGAAGTCAAGAGCCTGAGCCGCAACCCGGAGCTGCGCGGCAAGATGATGGGCGATCTCAACAAGATCGCGGAGCAGATGGAAGAGACGATCCAGGAGCTGCAGCGCGCCCAGCCGGGCCGGCGGACCCTGGAGCGGCAGCAGCAGATCCTCAGCCGCATGCTCGACGCCACCCGCTCGATGCAGGAGCGAGGACGCGAAAACAAGCGCGAGGGACGTATCGGGGAATCCACGCCGCGCGACAGTCCTACTGCCCTGCCGGCCTCCCAGGAAGCCGAATCCCTGCGCAAGGCGCTGATCGAAGCGCTCGAAAGCGGCTACTCGGCCGATTACGAGGAGCTGATCAAACGGTACTTCGAGTTGCTGCAGCAAACGGCCGGCGAGAACTGAGCGCCTGGCTTAGTCCTCGAGCACGGGATCCTCGACGAACCGGCTGCGAAGGTCCGGCGTGGGGATGCGGCAGGATTCGGTGCGCCCGAACCAGCGGTACCGGTTACGGGCGATCCAGTCGTACACCGCGTCGCGGATGGGACGCGGGATGACGATCGCCGCGTAAAGCATCGGCCACAGGGCCGGCATGCGTCGCGCGATGCGCAGCGCGGCGGTGGAACGGCTGTAGCAGCGTCCGTTTTCGACGAGCACGATGCTATCCAGCGTGCCCGATTCGCGCCCGCACCGCGCCAGGGCCGGCGCCGCCGCGTCCGATTGCAAGGCCGCGAACTTGAAATACCCCGCCTCGTCCCGATCGATCACGAAGTTGATCGATCCGTTGCACAGGTTGCAGACCCCGTCGAACAATACCAGCGCGTTCGGAGAACCCGGCATTCCGGGAAAAAGGGCGTCAGAATCCGATCCGTTCACAGGTCACCTCTCATTGGTTCGAGACCGCTTATTCGGCGATGATCAGAGGGTTCTACGCCCCCCATAAGCCGCGGATTCATAGCGGAACGCGCCGTCTTGTTTCTCATTGAGTAAAAAACTTGTCTTGAAAACGCTTTTTCAGTACCTTTGTGCTCGTTCTCGTCGGCCGGATTCCGGCACGCCGCTGTAGCGATGCAGACGGGTCCCCACCAAATAGGCCTTTCGAGCCTGTAGCCTTTCTGTCAACCCCAACACACAGAAGTTAGCCATCTTATATGAGGATCTTATTTGTATCTGAAGAGGTCGCTCCTTTTGCCAACGCTACAGAAATAGCTCAAATCGCACGCCATATCCCGGAGCAGCTGCAGGAATCCGGGGACTTTGAAGTACGGATCATGATGCCCCGTTACGGCCTCATCAGCGAGCGCAAGAATCGGCTGCACGAGGTCATCCGCCTGTCGGGGAACGATATCCGTATCAATGGCCAGAAAGAACCCCTCAAGGTCAAGGTAGCCTCGATCCCGGGCATCCGGTTGCAGGTCTACTTCATGGACAACACGAACTTTTTCAAGCGGAAAGGGATCTTGTCGGACCGTGAAGGCGGGGTGTTTGACGACAACGCCGAGCGAGCCTACTTCTTTTCGCGCTCCGTCCTCCAGACGATCCGAAATCTGGGATGGCAGCCCGATATCGTCCATTGCCTGGGCTGGCTGAGTTCGCTCACTCCGCTGCTGCTTCGCACCGAGTTCGCCGAAGATCCGATCTTCGCCAAGGCCCGCAGCGTGTACACCCCGGGCGTCGATTCCCCCGACAACCCGGTAAACACCGCGTTCCTGTCCGAACTGGCGTATCCGGATGGAATCCCGGGCCCCAGCCTCAGCCTGATCGACCTGGGCAGCCGGATTGCCGACATGACCATCCACCCCCCTTCCGCCAATGGCTCGGCCAAAGGGGGCATTCAGTTCGTTCCGGACCTCGACGGCCTGAAGGAACAGGCGGCTCAGCTCTATGAACAGGTTTTGAATGAAGTGGTCGTTTGAAACCTGCCACCCGTTCACGCATTGACATCTCCCGAAAACCCCAGGGGCCCACCTCTGGGGTTTTTCGCGAAACGAAGATCACGGCATACGATTTACCCACCTCCTTCGTTACTACCACACACCCTACGCGTCGCTCCTGCCGGACGCGGCCCCTTTTATAAGTAACCTGGCGGTGAAAACCCGCCATCACGCATGGTTTCTTTTCGACCGATCTACCTTGCCGTCGTGCTGGGCGCCGGAATCGTTATGCTGAGCGCTTGCGAAGACCCCTCAGCCGTTGGCCTGGACCTCGTGGGTACCGATGGCGGCGTTCCCGTCGTTCAACGCGTCGAATTCGGTCAGTTCACGACGGCTCCGGTGGATGGCGTTGTGGAAAATGCCACCGTCATGCTCGCCGGCGATGTGAATGACCCCGTTGTCGGACGCATGAACGCTGTCGGCTACATCGACTTCCTCGAAAACCTCGTGTTGACCCAGGCCTACAAGGACGGCCCGATCGACGGCCTGCTCCTCCGCCTCGAAAAGGCCAGCGTCTACGGCGACACGTCCCAGACGATGACGTTTGCGCTGCATGAGGTGCTGGACGAATTCACGACTACCGGCATGACGCCGGAGAACCTGCCGCCCGTCGGCCCCGAGATCCTGCAGTTCTCCATGCAGCCCAACGACGACGTGGTCCTGATCCCGCTGCCGGCCAGCTTTTACGAGGCCGAACGGGACACCACCTTCCGGAGCACGACGTTCGGACAATCCTTTCACGGCTTCCAGATCCGCCCGGTGTCCGGCAGCGCCATCATCGGGTTTTACGACACCATCACGTCCCAATCCAATCTTCGCGGCATCGTAGGCACCGACACCGTCACCTTCCTCGCGACGAAAGGGCTTTCCGCCTACACGCGCGTAGATTCGGTCGCTGTGCCGCCCGGCCTCACCGTCCTCCAGCAAGGAATCGGCCCCAACCTGCTGTTCGACTTCGACGTGAACGCGTTCGAAGGGCAGTCCATCAATCGCGCCGCCCTGGAGATCACGATGGACACCCTGGTTTTCGCGAACGATCCGCCGGGTTTCGTGCGACCCGAGCTGGAGAGCCTGGTGCTGTACGGCGTCATTCCCGACCAATCGCCGGTCATCCTGGCCGTCGGCGCGATGCGGGATGACGATGTCACGATGGATTTTACCTCCCCGACATTCCGGCAGGCGCTGCAAAGCATCCTCCTGGGCGCCGATCCTTTCGATCACTACGAGCTTCGGTTCCTCACGACAACGGGCAACACGCTCGACACGATCGTCCTGCACGACACGTCGTCCGTCTCGAATCCGCCCCGGCTGTTTGTGACCTCCACCCCGCTGAACTGATCGCACGCCTCCTTCCGCACCGTTCGCTCGCATGTTTATGTCGCTTTCCTCGATCTCGTCCTTCAGCCGCTTCGGTCTCGTAATCGGCCTCGCGCTGGGCGCCTTGTGCGTTCCGGGCGCCGCCCGGGCCCAGCAGAACAGCGACGGCTCCGTTTATTCCCGCTTCGGGCTGGGCGAACTGTACACGAACGGCTCCTCCCAGGTCCAGGCGATGGGCGGCGGCGGCACGGCGCTTTCGAGCTTCAACTACGTCAACCTCGCCAATCCAGGCTCGTGGGCGGATCAGGTGATCACCCGGCTCGCCGGCGGCGTCACGTTCCAGGGGCTCGACATTGAAGACGCCTCCGGGACGAGCAGCCGGCTGAATTCGAGCCTGCTCGGAGCCTTTCAGTTCAGCTTCCCGATGAAACAGGGCAAGATGGGCTTCGTGGCCGCCTTTACCCCGTATTCGCGCGTCGCGCACAGTGTATTGCGCAACCAGGTGATCATCGACGATCCCACCCTCACCGACCCCGCCGCCTACAGCATCCGGTTTGAGGGCAGCGGCGGGTTGCAGACGATCACCACGGGCATCGGCTACCGGGTCAACAAAAACGTCAGCCTCGGCGGCGCCGTCAATTTCAACTTCGGCATCCTGCAGGAATCCCGGTTCACCGAGTTCAATTCGGGCGACTTTGCCTCCACGCGCCTCAACCTCTCCACGCGTCTCGCCGGCTTTTCGGGCTCGCTGGGCGGACTGTTCACGTTCCGCGAGCTGACGTCCGACCAGGACGCCATCACCGTAGGTATCAGCCTGTCCACGCGGACGCGGCTCGATGGCACGCAGACGGTGACGACGGGCTCCGCCGCCGAACCGGACACCCTCGGTACGCCGGTCGATGGTAAACTCAACGTCCCGTTGCGGGCCAACATGGGTCTGGCGTATTACCTGAACCGGCGCTGGACATTCGTGGTGGATGGGACGATCGAGCCCTGGGATCAACTCGACGGCGACCTCGCGCTGGCCGGCTTTTCGCCCGACGGCGCCTCGCTGCTCGACAAACGGACCCGTTTTTCGGCCGGCCTGGAGTTCATGCCCACCGTCAATCCCCTGGATCCGTACTTTAAACGAGCCGCCTACCGTCTAGGCGGGTATACAGATTCAGGATACGTGGTCCCGCAAACCGGCGTGAGTTTCAAGACAATGGCCCTCACGGGGGGTCTGAGCCTGCCCACCCTGTTCCCCGGCACGCACATTGATATCGGGTTTGAGGTAGGCCGGCGAGGCAACACGGACTTCGGTTATGTCCGAGAATCATTTTACAAGATCATTGTAAACATGAATATCGGCGAACGGTGGTTCGATCGTCGGAAACTCGGTTGAGGTCTACTTGTCTTTTGTGTATACTTCTACGCTTCGCCACCGCGAAACCCTAACGAAAAACGGTCAGATGAACCAAACGGAACGACGCAATACCGCTCACTGGGTAGGCCTCTTAGCCGCGCTTGTGCTGGGCGGAACGATGCAAACGCCGGCTCTCGCGCAGGAATGCTCGGATCCGCCCGATGCAAACGAACAGGCGATGAACTACAGCCTGTACTGGGAATCCTTCAAGAACAAGGACTATGCGTCCTCGCTGCCCTACTTGAAGTGGATCCTCAAATGCGCCCCCGCCTACCAGGGCCCCGGCAAGTTGACGGACAAGAACTTCGAGCGCGCCGAACAGCTTTATGAGGCGCTTGCCGCCGAAGCTTCGGACCAGGCCATGGTCCGTGCCCTCCTGGATACCGCCCTGTATTACTTCGACACGGCGCCGGCCGTGCTGCAGGAAGTAGGCGCCGATTTCAGCGAAGCGGAATGGATCCTGAACAAGGGCCGCTTCATCCAGAAACACGCGGCCGAACTGCCCGACCTCCAGGGCGAAGTGGGCGGACTGTACCGCAGCGTGTATGAGACCGAGCCGTCCTTGCTCAGCCCGCGTCCCTACTACATCAACGTGATCATCACCGACTTCGCCAGCCAGGACATGAAGCAGGAGGCGATCGACTTCATGGAGAACGTCGAATCGCAGTTCGGTGACGACGCCGAAACGATGCAGATCGTGGCCGACTGGCGCAACCGCCTCTTCGACAACCCCGAAGAGCGGATGGCCTTCCTGGAAACGCAGCTGGAGAAAAACCCGGGCGATGAGAAGATCATCGACGAGTTGATCGACATCTACAAGGAGCTGGAGGAGCGCGACAAGCTCTTCGGCATGCTCGAGCAGATGCTCGACGTGTCGCCCTCGGCGAAGGTGCTCATGGAGATCGGCGTCATGAAGCTGGAAGACGGCGACGCTTCCGAGGCCATCGATTACCTCGAGCGCGCGCTTTCCGGCGCCGACGGCCCGCAGTATGGCCGCGAGATCAACTACAACCTCGGCATCGCCGCCCAGCAGCTCGAGCAGTACGCCCGCGCGCGCACCTACTACCGCCGCGCGCTGCAGGAAGACCCGTCGTTCGGCCGCGCCATCAAGGCGATCGGCGATCTGTACGCCAGCGCCATCCGCGAGTGCGGCGGCAACATGGAACGCAAGGACCGCGCGGTGTACTGGCTCGTCGTCGACTACATGGAGCGGGCCCGCCAGGCCGACTCCTCGCTGTCCGCGACGGTCAACAGCGCGATCCGGACCTATCAGCCGCTCTTCCCGACGGCCGAAGACCTCTTCTTCGAGTCCTGGAAACCCGGAGACACCTACATGGTTAATCAAGGGTGCTATTCCTGGATCAACGAATCAACAAAAGTTCGATCGCCGAATTGATCACCTTTTGTAGAAAATAGGTACCTTACAGCCGGTGTGTTTTGAGACCGCCGGCTGTTTTTTTATGCCCTGTTCATCCAGTATCATTCACCGCCAAGACGCATTAACCTTCACATGCCAACGATTGATAGTATCCGTGCGCGCCAGATCCTCGACAGCCGAGGCAACCCGACCGTAGAAGTCGATGTCATCACGGAAGAAGGCGTGCTCGGCCGCGCCGCGGTTCCGAGCGGCGCCTCGACAGGTATCCATGAAGCCGTCGAACTCCGCGACGGCGACAAGTCCAAATACCTGGGCAAAGGGGTATTGAAGGCCGTTGCCAACGTGAACGATGTGATCGAGTCTGAACTGGCCGGCTGGAGCGTCTTCGAGCAGAAGCAGATCGATGCGCGGCTGATCGAACTCGACGGCACCGAGAACAAGGGCCGGCTCGGCGCCAACGCCATCCTCGGCGTATCGCTCGCCGTCGCCCGCGCCGCAGCGGATACGCTCGGGCTCCCCCTCTACCGGTACATCGGCGGCGCCAATGCCTCCCGCCTGCCGGTGCCGATGATGAACATCATCAACGGCGGACATCATGCCGACAACACGGTCGACATGCAGGAATTTATGATCATGCCGGTCGGCGCCGCCAGCTTCAGCGAAGGCCTGCGCATGGGCGCGGAGACCTTCCACCAGCTCAAGCAGGTCCTGAAGAAAAAAGGCTATAACACGGCGGTCGGCGACGAAGGCGGCTTCGCCCCGGATCTCCGCTCGAACGACGAGGCGATCGAGGTCATCCTCGAGGCCGTCGAAAAAGCCGGTTTCAAGGCCGGCAAGGACATCTTCATCGCGCTGGATCCCGCGTCGAGCGAGATGTACAAGGATGGCGCCTACCTCTTCTGGAAAAGCGACCCCAACAAGCGGCGCTCGTCGGAGGACATGGTGGCGTTCTGGAGCGGCTGGGTAAATCAGTACCCGATCATCTCCATCGAAGACGCCATGGCCGAAGACGACTGGGACGGATGGCGCATGCTCACCGAAGCCGTGGGCGACAAGGTCCAGCTCGTCGGCGACGACCTCTTCGTCACGAACACGCGCCGGCTCCAGCGCGGCATCGACGAAGGCTGCGCGAACTCGATCCTGATCAAGCTCAACCAGATCGGCACGCTGACCGAGACCCTCGAAGCCATCGAGCTGGCGCAGCACCACAAGTTCACGGCGATCATCAGCCATCGCTCCGGGGAAACGGAGGATGCGACCATCGCCGACCTGGCGGTGGCGACCAATGCCGGACAGATCAAAACCGGCTCCGCCAGCCGCAGCGATCGCCTCGCGAAATACAACCAGCTCCTGCGCATCGAGGAGGATCTGGGCTCGGCCGCCACGTATCCCGGCGCTCGCGCGTTTAAATTCTAACACAACCCCGATCTGTCATGCGTCCCTTCACCGCTCTGCGATCGCTCCTCGCCTCGACGTTCGAAACCCCCAGGTCGCGCCGCAACGCCGTCATCGCCGGCGTGTCGTTCGTGCTGATCTGGGTGACGTTCTTCGATAGCCACAGCCTGCTCCGCCGGGCACGGTGGCAGATGGAGTATCGCGCCCTGGTGGAAGAAAACGCGCGTTTGCAGGTAGAGATCGACTCGGTCAGTTCGGCCATCGAGGCCGGACTGACCGACGAAATCGTCGAACAGATCGCGCGCGAAGAGTACGGCATGCGCCGCCCCGGCGAAACGGTGTATCGCATCAAGGAAACCGAATAGACGCTTCCCACGCGGTGTACATGAATACGTTCGCTGTTGGCATTGATCTGGGCGGCACGATGATCAAGGCCGCGCTCGTGGAGCGCGGTCAGGGCATCCGTGAACTCGTTTCTGTCGATACACGCGCCGAGGAAGGCCCGGAGCCGGTCATCGACCGCATCGCCGATCTGGTGCGCCGGCTCTCCGCGGCGGCCTCGCCGGATGCCATCAGCGGTATCGGCATCGGCGCCCCCGGTGCCGTAAACTGGGCGCGCACATCGGTGAGCCGCGCGCCCAACCTGCCCGGCTGGGACGTCATCAACCTTCAGACCGCGCTGCAGAGCCGGCTCGGAACGGACTTTCCGGTGATCGTCGAAAACGACGCGAATGTAGCGGGACTCGGGTCGGCGCATTACGGCGCCGGGCTGCCGTTCGATTCGTTCATTCTCGTCACGCTCGGCACCGGCGTTGGCGGCGCCATCATCTATCAGAATACCATTTTCCGGGGCGCCACGGGCGGAGCCGGCGAAATCGGTCATATGACGATCGATTACGAAGGCCCCTTCGATCGTTCCGGCGTCGCCGGCGCCATCGAGGCGTATCTCGGGCAGCGATTCCTGTCGCGACACGCGCGGTACCAGTTGCTCAACCGGCCGGACAGCACGATCCATCGCATGACCGGCGGTGACCTGGAGAAGATAACGCCCAAAATGCTGCACGAGGCCGCTGTCGCAGGCGACACCGATGTGCAGGCCGTGCTGGCCTGGGCGGGGCACAAGCTGGGATGCGTGCTCGGCTCGGCAATAAATCTGCTCGACATCCGTAAAGTGATTGTGGGCGGCGGCGTGTCCGCAGCCGGCGATTATATCCTGAAGCCGGCGTATGAATCCATGGTACGTTTTGTGATGCCGGGCCTGCGGGATGGATTGGAAATCATCAGAGAACACCTCGGCAATGAAGTCGGCATGCTCGGCGCAGCGCATCTCGTGTTCGAGTATCACGACGAACACCGCAAGACGTCTTCCTGACGGACGTCGCCGTGCGGGCTGGCCTGCCGACGTGCTGCGGCGCCGAAACGTCTTTCTCCTCTTCGCGCTCCTCTCCCTGTGGGCGGTCGCGCCGCGTCGCGCCCATGCCCAGTCGGCGGACGCCGGCGATCTGAAGAACACCGTCGAAACCAAAGCCGACTCGCTGGTCCTCTTTTTCGGCGAAAAAGGCGGCGATCGGGGCGTGCTCTATGGAAGCGCCGCCGTCACCTACGGCGATGTCCAGCTCGATGCCGGAACGATCGAAATCCTGTTCGACCTCGACGAAATGCGGGCGCACGGCACCCCATCGGACACCGGCATGGTCGGCCGGCCGCAGTTCAAGTCCGGCGAGGAGACGTTCCAGGGAGACCAGATGGCCTTCAACATGCGGACCGAGCGGGGGCGCGTCGCCAACGCCGAAACCGTCTACGACGACGGCCACATCCGGGGCGGCGTCGTCAAGCTGACCGAGGACAGCACGGCCTATATCCGCAACGGACTCTACACCACGTGTGAGTGCACGGAAGATCCTTCCTATTCCCTGCGATCCAGGAAGATGAAGGTCGTCGATCAGACCAAGATCTTCACCGGGCCCATCCAGTTGTTTCTCTTCAACATCCCCACGCCCGTCTGGCTGCCGTTCGGATTCCTGCCGGCCCAGAACTCGCGGCGAAGTGGGCTCCTCGCCCCCACCTATGGTGAGGACGAGCTTGGATTTTACCTGAGGGACCTCGGCTGGTATTTCGTGCTGAGCGACTACATGGACCTCCAGCTTCGCGGCGGGCTGTGGACGAGCGGAAGCTGGCAGGGCAGTTCGCTGTTCCGCTACAACCGGAGGTACCGGTACAGCGGCCAGTTGCAGCTGGACTTCGCCCGGCAACGCAACGGCGAGAAGAACGACCCCGGCTTCGCGGTTCGTAACAGCAGCTCCTTTCGGTGGAGCCACAATCAGACCATCAACCCGTCGACGTCGCTCAATGGCGACATCAACCTGACGACCGCCGGCTACCTGCGCACCATCTCCGAGCAATACGACGACCGCGTGTCGCAAACGATCTCGTCGAGCATGCGCTTCACCAAGCGATGGGCCTCGACCGGGCGGTCGCTCAACCTGAGCCTCTCGCAGCGCCAGGTGCTCGACACCGACGCCGCCAACCTGCGCCTGCCCTCGCTCACCTTCTCGCAGAACTCGCGGAAGCCGTTCGCCAGCGAACGCCGGGCGCCGGGGACCCGGGAGCAGTGGTACGAAAAGATCACGTACACCTACAACTTCTCGCTGGACAACAGCTTCGACTTCCGTCCGCGATCGGACCAGCAGCTGCTGGCCGCCGGCGACACCTCGGCCCTCGATATCACCTGGATCGACGCCCTGTTCGATATCGACAAATACCAGCGCGCCACCGGCCAGGATGAGCCCTTCGACTTCAAGGCCAGCAACCGCATCCCGATTTCAGCGACCTTCTCGTCGAGCAAGTTCAGCCTCAACCTGACCCCCAACTTCAACTATACCGAGGACTGGTACATCAGCACGCAGCGCCGCGGGTTCGAACTCCAGCCCGACTCGACGCAGCGCCTGGTCACCGCCGCCCAGCCGGGCTTTTTCGCGCTGCGCCAGTTCTCGTCCGGCATCTCCGCCAACACGACCATTTACGGGCTTTTCCCCCTGCACGTCGGCGCGTTCAGCGGCGTCCGCCACACCGTCCGCCCGACACTGTCTTTCACCTACCGCCCGGATTTCGGCGCCGATTTCTGGGGATATACCCGGTCCTACCTCGACCAGAACGACAACGAGATCGAATACGGCATCGTGAACGGCGTCCAGCAGGGTTTGCAGCAGGCGCTTTCCTTCTCGCTCGGCAACACGTTCGAAGCGAAGCAGGTGACGATCGATTCGACGGGAGCGGACCGCAGCAAGGTCGTCAAGCTCTTCAACCTGGACGGCACCGCCAGCTACAACTTCGCGGCCGACTCGCTGAAGATGTCGAACATCGGGATCAGCGGGCGGACGAGTCTGCTGAACAACAACCTCAACCTGAACGCGCGCGCCACCTACTCTCCGTATCGCCTCAATGCGGAGGGCACGCGTGTCGTCGACGAGTTCATCTTCGACCCGAAGCGGCTCAAACTCGCGCGCCTGACCAGTCTGTCCATGACGGCCAACACCTCGTTTCGCAGCAAGACGGGCAAGCCCGGCCGGCCGCTCGAGACCAGCCGCGCGACCATGGCCGGCGACCGGGGCGGATTTGCCGGCAACCCCGCATCCCGCATCGGCGCCAGCATCCTGAACCCCACGGGCGACTATGTCGACTTCAACATCCCGTGGACGCTCTCGATGGACTTCACCTACGGTATCCAGAAGCAGACCTCGAACCTGACGCGCAACATCACGCTCAATGCCCGGTTCGATTTCAGCCTGACGCCCAACTGGAAAGTGCAGGGGCGCACCGGGTACGACTTCGAGCGCAAGGAGGCCGTAACGACCAATATCAGTTTCTTCCGGGATTTCGAGTGCTGGCAAATGTCCCTGAGCTGGGTCCCCTTCGGCCGGTACCAGTCGTTCGGGTTCAATCTGCAGGTCAAGAGCGGCCAGCTCAAGGATTTCCTCCGTATCCGTCAGCCGAGATCGGATGTGAGCGGCCGATTCGACGGATTGCTGAACTGATCGCAGCGCATCCGCCGGCTCGCGCTGCGTGCCTTCCTTTCATGCCGGGCCGCGTCTTTTTGGAATGCCATTTGTTGGCGTAGTCGTTTTTACCCGCACGACGATGAGCCTCCGGCGCATGGGCACCAGTCCCTTTCGTACCCTCCGCCCGACGCATCTCCAACATTAATTAGAATCCGGTTAGACTACCCGCAGCCCTCATTCCTTCCTGCTGTTTCGCCCGTGCTACTCCCGGAGTACCAGAAAACTGGTCGTGCCGGCGTAGCCCGAACTCTCAAATAAATCGTACATCTACAGAAGTTCGCGGCATTCCGTTCGATGCCGGGATCACTGACCCGTAGATGCTGCGATTTCCCCCGGTGCAGCGCTACGTTCACAGATAGATCGATTATTCCGCGCTGACGCCCTCCTCAAGGTCACGTATCATAGATTGGAGCCGAATCCATGACCTCTGCTCGCCCCTTGTTTGCCCGACTCGCCCGTTACTTCACCCTCCTCTTCCATCGGTCGCTCACCGATCGCCAGATCGCCGGCTTCCTCGCCGAACTCTTCGAGAGCGACATGGAGCACACCCAGGCTGAGGCGCTTCGTTTTTATGTAAAGCGCCGGATCGTGACGATCTACGGTACCCTCTACCGCGCGATGGATCACGAACACGTCATCAAACTCACGGCACGCATTCCCGGGCTGGAGGCCATCGTCGATCGCATCAACGTGGTGGAGGATGTGCATCGCGAGGAATTGAATGCGCGCGTCGTACTGCTGCTCAACGACACATACGCGCCCAGCCATTTGTTACCCGCGTAAAGCCGAGGTGCTGGTAAAATCCGGCGGAGATTTCGGCGTCGCGCAGCATCAGCTCGGTCCCTTTGCACGCCTCGACCACGGCCTGCACCATCGCCTTGCCCACGCCGATACGCTGCACGTCCGGCTCGACCACCAGGTCGCACAGGAAGCTGAACAGTTCGCCGTCCGTCAGCACGCGGGCCAGGCCGACCAGCTGCCCGTTGAGCCAGGCCGTGAGCACGAGCGTCGAGTTTTCGTACGACTTCCAGATTGCGGCCGGATCGGTGACCTCGCGCTGCAGCGGTCCCCGGCGAAACAGCGTGACGATGCGCGCCGGTGTGAGGCCATCCAGGCCGCGACGGATTTGCAGATCGGCGATGTCTTTACTGAGTGTGCTGTACGGGGCGAGCATGGCAAGGGAGTCTGGTGGAATGGTGGCCGGCATCATACGCCAGTATCGTCCGCCACCCAGCGCGCATTACGGGCCGCGACCGTGACGTTTGGCGCCGGCGCCGAAACCGAAGGGTCCGCCCACATGCGGAACCGCTGTCCGTCCGCTTCGAGCCAGTATTCCACGTAGGTGCCCAGAAACTGGCGCGATATGACACGCGCTTCGATGCCGGTCGAGGCAAAGTGCAGATTCTCGGGGCGAACCGCAAGTACCTGGTCGGCTCCCGGCCTGGGAGACTCGGCGAAGGCCGTCATGAGCTGGGGATGGTCGACGATGTTGCTGCCCCCCAGGAAGCGCGCGACAAACGCGGTCGCCGGCTCGCGGTAGAGCGTTTCCGGCTGGCCTACCTGCACGAGCCGGCCGGCATTCATCACGGCAATCCGGTCGGACAGCGCCAGTGCTTCCTGCTGGTCGTGCGTCACGTAGAGGCTCGTCGTCCCCAACTCGCTCTGCAATTCCTTCAGCTCCGACCGTGTTTTTTCGCGCAGCGCCACATCCAGATTCGAGAGCGGCTCATCGAAAAGCAGCACCAGCGGCCGCACGGCCAGCGCCCGGGCGAGCGCGACGCGCTGCTGCTGACCGCCTGAGAGCTGGGTCACAGGGCGCTGCTCGTAGCCGGAGAGATTGACCCGGGCGAGCGCCTCCCGTACGCGCGTCTGGACATGCAGCTTGTCGAGTTTGCGCACCTGCAGCCCGTAGGCTACGTTTTCGCCGACGGTCATCGACGGAAAGAGCGCATAACTCTGGAACACCATCCCGGTGGGGCGTTCCTGCGGGGCGGTGAACGTCACATCGTCGCCCCCGATCCGGATGCGTCCTTCGTCGGGGTGGCCGAATCCCGCCACCGCGCGGAGAAGCGTCGTCTTGCCGCAACCGCTCGGGCCAAGGAGCGACACGAACTCGCCGGCCGCGATCGATAGCGAGATACCGTTCACCGCGACCGTCTCGCCGAAGCGCTTGACGATCGCCTCCAACTCGACCGAGCCGGCGGTAGCGGGAACGTGCTTTCCGGTTGCCGTCATCGCGAGGCGATCAGGCCGCGAGCGCGCGCGTCACTTTCTCGGCGGCCTCCTTCAGCAGGATGGCCGTCTCGACCTTCAGGCCGCTTTCCTTCAAAATCTGCTGCCCTTCGGCCGCATTCGTACCCTGCAGGCGGACGATGAGCGGCACGTGGATATCGACCTTGCGGGCCGCCTCGACCACGCCGTTCGCGACGCGGTCGCAGCGTACGATGCCCCCGAAGATGTTGACGAGGATGGCCTTGACGTTCGGGTCCTTCAGGATGATGCGGAAGCCGGCTTCGACCGTCTTGGCGCTGGCGCCGCCCCCGACGTCCAGGAAGTTGGCCGGTTCGCCGCCGGCGAGTTTGATGATGTCCATCGTGGCCATCGCGAGGCCGGCTCCGTTGACCATGCAGCCCACGTTGCCGTCGAGCTTGATATAGTTGAGGCCGTGCTCGCTGGCTTCGACTTCCAGCGGCGCCTCTTCATGCACGTCGCGCAGTTCGGCGATGTCCTTGTGCATGTAGAGCGCATTGTCGTCGATATTGATCTTGGCGTCGACGGCGATCACGTCGCCCTGCTCCGTCAGCACGAGCGGATTGATCTCGGCGATCGACGAATCGGTTTCCTCGTACGCCTTGTACAGCGCGAGGATAAACTTGACCGCCTGCTTGAGCGCCTCGCCCTCGAAGCCCAGGCTGTAGGCGAGCCGGCGCGCATGGAAGGGCTGCATGCCGGTCAGCGGATCGATCCATACCTTGAGGATCTTTTCCGGGCTCTCTTCGGCCACGGTCTCGATTTCCACACCGCCTTCGGTGGACGCCATGACGACATTCTGGTTGCGCTGGCGATCGAGCGTGATGCCGAGGTAGAATTCCTTGGCGATATCGGAGGCTTCCGCGATGAGGATCGCGCGCACCTTCTGCCCTTCGGGGCCGGTCTGGTGCGTCTTGAGCATCATGCCCAGGATGGCCGACGCCTTTTCGCGCACTTCCGCAACACCCCGCGCCAGCTTCACGCCACCGCCCTTGCCGCGCCCGCCGGCGTGGATCTGGGCCTTCACCACAAACAGGTCGATGCCGCGCTCCGCCTTCATTTTTTCTGCGGCGGCCACGGCTTCTTCGACCGAGTAGGCCACGATGCCCGGTTGAACGGACACGCCGTAGCGTTCGAGGACGTCTTTTGCCTGATATTCGTGTAATTTCATGCGTCTACTGGCGTCAAGGAATATATATCGCGTGATGGCGCCGCCGGGACTGCAGCCCGTTTGAGCCGGAATGGGCGCCTATTAAGGCCCTATTGAACCGAAGGTCCGTCGTTAAGTTTACTCCGCATTGCGATTCCTGCTTTAATTTTTGCCATAGTTTTTGGCCGCATACGTAACCGCATACGAAATTGCGCCGGCGCGCCAACCGCACCTCCCGTACGCAGCCGGCTACCCTGTTCGATGACGACGATCGATTTCCATATCATGCGCCGCTTCCTGATGGGGACCGTTTTTCTGATCGGGTGCCTCATCGTGTTTTTCGTCGTCCTCCATTATGTCGAATTTGTGGACGACTTTTTCGACCGCGGGGCGAGCATGAGCCAGGTCTTCCTGGAATACTACCCCAACTTCATTCCGGACATCGTCCGGCTGACCAGCCCGCTCGCCGTCTTCCTCTCGTGCGTCTACCTCACGGGCAAGTTATCCCAGCAACTCCAACTCGCCGCCCTGCAGACGAGCGGCGTCTCGCTGTACCGCCTGCTGCTTCCCTATCTCGTAGTGGCCGTCTTCATCAGCGGCTTCATGTTCTGGTTCAATGGATGGATCGTACCCAAGACCAATCAGACCGTGATCGAGTTTGAGCAGAAGTACCTCAAGAACAAGCAGCAGCAGCTGGACCCGAGCGACATCCACCGGCAAAACAGCCCCGAAAGCATGGTGTCCGTCGGGTTTTACGACCGCGTGGCGCAGGTGGCGCACAAGGTCTCCATCCAGCATTTCAGCGACGACCGGCACCTCCGGGCGCGGCTGGATGCGAAGCGGATGGCGTGGGTCGACAGCCTCGGCATCTGGCGTCTGCACGATATCACGGAGCGATCCTTCAGCCCGGAAGGCATGACGCAGTACCGCAAGATCGAGGACCTCGACACGACGTTGACCATTTACCCCCGCGACCTCGCCCGGACGGAGCGCGAGGTGGAGTCGATGACCATCCCGGACGCGCGAAACTACATCGACGCGCTCCGGCGCTCCGGGGCCAACAATACGGGGCGGACGCTGGTGGGCTATCAGAGCAAGTTTGCGTACCCGCTCGCCAACCTCATCGTCGTGTTGATTGGGATGCCGCTCGCATCGGTCCGCCGGCGAGGCGGCCAGGCCGTTCAGATCGGCCTCGGCCTGCTCATCGCCTTCTTTTACCTGGCCACCATGAAACTGGTGGAGCCCTTCGGATACACGGGCGAGCTATCGCCTACCATGGCCGCCTGGCTGCCGCATGTCCTCTTCGCGCTGCTCGGGCTGTTTTTCATCTTCCGGGCGCGCAAATAGGCCGGCGCATCAGGCCTCGCCGCTCGGCCCGCCGAATTGAACGGGCTGACCGCCCGGAGCCGGCGCGGGGATGACGCCGTGCGCCGCCTCGTAGCGCTTGATGTTGTCGGCCAGGGCGGCGAGGAGCCGTTTGGCGTGGGGCGGCGTAATGATGATCCGATTCTTCACCTTGGCTTTCGTGACACCGGGAACGACGCGGATAAAATCGAGGATAAACTCCTCGCTCGAATGCGCGATCATCACGAGATTCGCATACTCCCCTTCCGCTACGTCTTCGCCCAGTTCGATATTGAGTTGGACATGCGACTGCGCATCGTTTACATCATTCATTGGATTTCCCCTTCGATTCCTGGTTGCTGCGCCCGGTGTTGGCCAGGGCACTGATCAGATCGCTTTTCGTGATAATGTCGTAGGTGCCGTCGGCGCGTTCGACGAGCACGGCGCCCATGTCTTCTTCCAGATACGCCGAGAGGTGCTCGAGGTGCAACGAACTCGGCACGATCGGAAACGGATCGCTCATGGCTTCCCGAACGCGTTCGTTGCGCGCTGCCGGCGCCTCGATCAATCGTTTCAGGATGCCTTTTTCGGTGAGGCTCCCGACCACCTTATCTCCTTCCATCACCGGGATCTGACTGATTCCATGTTCGGTCATCACTGCGATGGCGTCGCCGAGGGTTTCGCCGGCCTGGACCTGGACGATGCTCTTCCGTCGGCGGCGCAGCGACACCACCTCTTCGACCGTCAGGTGATTCGGTCGCTCGAGGAAGCCGTTGTTGCGCATCCATTTGTCGTTGTACGTCTTCGACAGGTAGCGGAAGCCCGAATCCGGCAGGACGACCACGATGACGTCGTCCGGGCTCAGGGTCTCGCGATTCGTCTGGCACCACTGGAGCGCGCCGGCGACGGCCATGCCGCACGATTGGCCCACGAACATCCCTTCCTCCCGCGCCAGCCGGCGGGTCATCTGCATCGACTCCTTGTCCGTCACGCGGACGTAGTCGTCGATCAGGTCGAAGTCCATGTTCTTCGCCAGGATATCTTCGCCCACCCCTTCGGTGAGGTAGGGGTAAATTTCATTCTTGTCGAATTCCCGGGTGAAAAAGTACTTGTAGTACACCGATCCGTAGGGATCGACGCCGATCACCGAGATATCCGGGTTTTGCTCTTTCAGGTAGCGCGCGGTCCCCGAGATGGTGCCTCCGGTGCCGGCGCTCGCGATGTAGTGGGTGATGCGTCCTTCCGTCTGCTCCCACAGCTCGGGCCCCGTGGTGGCGTAGTGCGCCTCCGCATTGGCGGGGTTGTCATACTGGTTCAGGTAGACCGAGTTGGGGATCTCGGCGGCGAGCCGGCGCGCGACGGAATAATACGAGCGGGGATCGTCCGGCTCGACGTTTGTCGGGCACACGATCACCTCCGCGTCGAGCGCCTGGAGCACGTCGATTTTTTCCTGGCTCTGCTTGTCGGTCGTCGTAAAAATACAGCGGTAACCACGGGCGATGGCCGCCAGGGCGAGGCCGGCGCCGGTGTTGCCGCTGGTGCCCTCGATGATCGTCCCGCCCGGCTTCAGCAGCCCCTCGCGCTCGGCGCGTTCGACCATGGCGATACCGATCCGGTCCTTGACCGACGCGCCCGGATTGAAGTATTCCAGTTTGGCCAATACGGTGCAGGGTACGCCGGCCGCCACGCGGTTCAAACGGACCAGGGGCGTGTTGCCTACGGTGCCCAGAATATTGTCGTGCCACATGCTGAAACAATGCCTCCCGTTGCTAGTGTGACTGGGAAATCACGCGGTATCCACGCACTTCCGGTCCGCGTCCCCCGAAGCGCCCTCATCTCGAATCGTGTCGATCATCGACCGTCATGTCGGCGTATCTACCGTTCTCGTCGCGATCGGTTCGTCTGGCTCATCAACCAGAACCGGTGGCAGGATGTTCTCTGGTTTCGCATTTCACGTCTATGTCCCAATCCGCAGAATCCGCCTTTCCCCTGGCAACGGAACTCGTTGTCGCCACGTTTTCACCCGACGGCGCGGTCCGCTCGCGCAACCCCGCCTGGCTCTCGCTTTTCGGGCACGAACAGGAAGCCTGGTCGCAGCTGTCCGAGGAAGACCGGAGCCTGATGCAGCGCTCGCTGATCGAGGCCTCGGCCGGCAACCTGGTCACGAACCAGGTGATCTTCGTCCAGGTCCCCAATCGCGACCAGCCCGTGCCCGTGCTGCTGCATTTCATCCCGGTCGTGTCGGACGCATCCTCGGAGCCGACCGTGCTGGCCGTCACCGTAACCGGCGAGGTGCTCGCCGAGCCGGGGACGTTCATCCTCAGCCAGACACGCCGGCACCGGCTGGAGAACATCGGCCGGATGACGCTCGGCCTCGTCCACGAGTTCAACAACGTCCTCACGGCCATCCAGGGCAATTTCGAGGTCCTCGAACAGTCGGGCCTGATGCCTGCCGACCGCCCGGAGCTGTACGAAACGCTCAAGACGATCCAGCGCGCGGCCCACGACGGCGCCGTCATCACCAAGAGCACCAACAGCTACATCCGGAACGAGAACGTGACGCTCACCGAACAAGTCGACCTGCCGGAGCTGATCCAGGAGTGCGTCTCGATGACGCGTCCGTACTGGCATAACGAGCCGCGCCGGCACGGGATCACGATCAACACCAAGTTCGACTTGCAGCCGGTACCGAGCATCCTCGGTTCGACGGTAGAGCTGCGCGAGGTGTACGTCAACCTCATCATGAACGCCGTGCAGGCCATGCCGCTGGGAGGCACCCTGCATTTCCAGACGCGCTACGACAAAAAGGTAGGCGTCATCACCCGGATCACCGACACCGGACACGGGATGACCGAGCAGGTGAAGCGGCGGATCTTCGAACCGCTCTTCACCACCAAGGGCAAGCAGGGAACGGGGATCGGGCTGGCAATCGCCTACAGCATCATCGAGAACCACCATGCGTCGATCGCGGTCGACACGGTGCTGGGCGAGGGGACGAGCTTCACCATCACGTACAAGCCGGCGGCGGAGACCGTGAAGACCATCGTGCAGGAGGCGCCGGCCGTCGAAAACAAGCTGATGCGTATCCTCGCGGTGGACGACGAGCCCGCCGTGCGCAACATGCTGCGGAATCTGATGCGGCTCAAAGGCCATGCGATCGAGGTGGCCGGCTCCGGCGACGAGGCGCTCACGTACCTGAGCGACAACAAAGTCGATCTCGTGATCACCGACCACGGCATGGCCGGCATGAACGGCCGGCAGCTCGCGCAGCGCATCAAGGATCGCTTCCCGTCGATGCCGGTTGTACTCCTCACCGGCGACACCGACATTGGGGAGCCCGACGACACGATCGACGCCATCGTCGGCAAGCCGTTTCAGCTTGACAACCTGCAGCGGGTAATCAACGAATTGGGGTAGATTCCTCCGGCGATACGACAGAGTGGCAGTATCCCTCCTTTGGCCTGGTTTTTGGAATTTGCCCCGTGTACGTTGTTTTTCGCCCCCTGGCGTACACTTTGTCAGACCCGCTCTGAGCCGCAGGACATCCATCGCCTGGCGCGCGAGCTATTGAGGAGGACTATGATTGATGCCATGATGCGATTGATGATCGACGACGATTCCGAACAGGCCATCCCGCTCCCCACGGCGGATGAAGAGAAGGCGATGAGCTCGTTCGAGCTCCCGGATTCGTTGCCCATCCTCGCACTACGCAATACCGTGCTGTTTCCCGGCGTCGTGCTGCCGATTACCGTGGGCCGCGACGCCTCCCTGCGCCTGGTCAAGGACGCCTTTGGCGACGACGCCCTCATCGGGGTCGTGGCGCAGAAACGAAGCGATGTCGAGGATCCGGAGCCGGACGATCTGTTCAGTTACGGCACCGCCGCCGCGATCCTGAAGCTGATCAAGATGCCCGACGGGTCGAAATCGATCGTGATCCAGGGCAAACGGCGTTTCAAGACCACAGCGTACCTGCAGACCGAGCCGTATTTTCGCGCCCAGATCGAGGCCATCCAGGAAGACCCGGACACCGACGAAATCGAACTGGATGCCCGCATCCGCTCGCTGAAAGAGCTGGCCATCCAGATCGTCAACCTGTCGCCGAACCTGCCGAGCGAAGCCGCGCTGGCGATCCAGAACATCGACTCGCCGACGTTCCTGATCCATTTCATCGCGTCGAACCTGCAGATCGACGTCCATGAAAAACAGCAGCTGCTCGAAACCGTTTCGCTCGTCAAGCGCGCCGAACTGGTGATGCAGCACCTCAACCGCGAACTGCAGGTCCTGCAGCTCTCGGAAGAGATCCGCTCGAAGGTCAAGACGGATGTCGACAAGCAGCAGCGCGAGTACCTGTTGCGCCAGCAGATCAAGACGATCCAGGAGGAACTGGGCGAGTCGGAAGGCGGTGAGGCCGAGGTCTCGGAACTGCGCGACCGCGCGCGCAACAAGAAGCTGCCCGACCCGGTGCGCGAGGTCCTGAACAAGGAACTCGACAAGCTGTCCCGCACGAACCCCGCCTCGCCGGATTATGCGGTGTCGCGCAACTATGTCGACTGGATTCTCGATCTGCCGTGGCTGGATTATTCCGAGGATGACCTCAACATCCGCCGCGCCGAAAAAATCCTGAACGAGGACCACTACGGCCTCGAAAAGGTGAAGAAGCGCATCCTGGAATACCTCGCCGTGCTGAAGCTGAAGGGCGACATGAAAGCGCCCATTCTGTGCTTTTACGGTCCTCCCGGCGTCGGCAAAACGAGCCTCGGGAAGAGCATCGCCCGGGCGCTCGGACGCGAATTCGTGCGGATGAGCCTCGGCGGCGTGCGGGATGAAGCGGAGATTCGCGGCCACCGCCGCACGTACGTCGGCGCATTGCCGGGCCGGATCATCAAGTCGATGAAGCGCGCCGGCACGTCGAACCCCGTCATCATGCTGGACGAGGTCGACAAACTCGGCTCCGATTTTCGGGGCGACCCGTCGAGCGCGCTGCTCGAGGTGCTCGATCCCGAGCAGAACAACACGTTCAACGACCATTATCTGGAGCTCGACTACGACCTCTCCCGCACGCTGTTTATCGCGACGGCGAACTATCTCGAGCGGATTCCGGCCCCGTTGCGGGACCGCATGGAACTGATCGAGATCACCGGGTACACGCAGCAGGAGAAGCTGGCCATCGCCAAGGGCTACCTCGTGCCGCGCCAGGTCGAGCAAAACGGCCTCAAGGCCAAGCAGTTTACGATCTCCGACAAGGCAATCGCCGAACTGATCGATGGCTACACGCGCGAGTCAGGCGTGCGGCAACTCGAGCGCGAAATCGGCGGCATCGCCCGCGGCGTCGCGCGCAAGGTGGCGATGGGCGACATCGACAAGGCCGCCATCGACGAAACCGACATCAAGGAGTACCTCGGCGCGCGCAAGTACTACTCGGAGGTCGCCCAGCGCACGGAAGTGCCGGGCGTGGCGACGGGACTCGCCTGGACGCCCGTGGGCGGAGACATTCTCTTTATCGAGGCCTCTGCCGCGCGCGGCACGGGCCGGCTGATCCTGACCGGACAGCTGGGCGATGTGATGAAGGAGTCCGCGCAGGCCGCGCATTCCTACGTCAAGGCGCAGGCCGCCAACCTGGGCATTCCGTACGACGCATTCCGGTACTGGGACGTGCACGTGCACATTCCCGCCGGCTCCATCCCGAAGGATGGCCCTTCGGCGGGCGTCACCCTGCTCTCCGCGCTCGTGTCGATCTATACGCAGCGCCGGATCAAGCATTCCGTCGCCATGACCGGCGAAATCACGCTCCGGGGCCTGGTGCTGCCGGTTGGCGGGATCAAGGAGAAGGTGCTGGCGGCCAAACGCGCCGGCATCAGGAAGGTGCTGCTGCCCGAGAAAAACCGGAAGGATATCGAGGAGATCGAACCCGTCGTGTTGAAGGGGCTCAAGATCGTCTACGTGAAGCGCGTGGAGGACGTCCTGAACGAGGTGCTGCAGAAGACGCCGATGACGCGTGCGGACAAGTTCTACGCCGTGCCCGAGAAGGAGCGCCAGAACCCCACCCCGCAGACGACGAACGGGCACGGTACGGTGGTCCAGGAACACCCCGAAGTCGCCTGAGCCCGGGTGTGGTCGGGGACGACCGAAACGGTTTTTTAGCTACGAAACGAAGGGCGAACGCCGGCTACGATTTCCGCCGGCGTTCGTCCGTTTCCTCGATGATGTGGGCGTCTTCGACGTTCGGGTCCAGCCCCTGCTGAAACGCCTTGCGCGTTTCGACGACGACGTCGGCCGTGGCCCGGATGGCGGAATCGACGACCTGCGTGGCGGCCCGGGTCAGGATGCCGCCCAGGAATACGGCTTTCCCGAGAAAATTCAAGTCGTTAAATTGAATGATGGGCCCGTGTTTGTGCTCGTCATCCATGTGGCTTCTCAGGTCGATGAATCACTCTTCGGCTTGGCGGCTCGCGACTTGCGCGGGGTGGCGGTGCGTTTTGTTTTCGCGGCGCCGCCGGTTTTCGTGGTACTTTTCGCCGGCTCAGCCGTTCCGTTTTCCTCGCTGCCTGTCGGCTCGTCGTCGAATTGACGGGCCATCATGGCGCCGATTTGCTCGATGCCATGCGCCAGCATCGAGACGGCAGCTTCTACCAGAAAGATGGCCTGTTCTTCAATCTTCAAGCCATCGAATGCGCTTCGCGCCTCGTTGTATGCTTCTTTATGCTTGATCATAGCCTCGATATCCCATTGTTCACCGGGTTGAAACGAAAACGGGCGTTTGCCGCGGCCGTTCTTCGGACGGTCCCGGCTTCCGGTTTGCCGGCTCCCGCCGTTGCGTCTCACGAGGTAGACGAGAGGCATGCGCCGCATGTTTCAGCGCCGCGCGGCACAGAGTGGAAGGATGCGTATGGAAGCTGACCGCAAGCGTCGCGACGAAGAGCCGGCGGAGACTGTGGAAGGCATCGTGGTCCGCAGCACCGGCAGCTGGCACGATGTGCGCGTCGACGACACGATCGTGCCGGCCCGCATGCGGGGCAAATTCCGGCTATCGGACAAGGAGGCGACGAACCCGCTGGCCGTGGGCGATCGGGTGACGCTCCAGATGAATCCGGACCAGACGGGGTCCATCTCCGCGATCCATCCGCGCCGCAACCGGTTGAGCCGGCGGGCCGCCGGTCGACGCGTGGGGATCGAACACGTGCTGGCCGCCAACATCGACGCGGCGTGGGTGATCCAGGCGGTGCGCATGCCGGCGCCCAACCCCGGCTTCGTGGATCGCTTCCTCGTGATGGCGGAATACCACCATCTGCCGGCCGGCATCGTGCTCAACAAGATCGACCTGTTGCGCCCGGAAGACGAAGAAGCGGTCGATGCGTTCGAGGCGATCTACACCGACATCGGCTACCCCGTGCTCCGCACCAGCGCCGTGAGCGGCGTGGGCATGGAAACGCTGCGCGAGGCGCTGGCGGGCAAAACCAACGTGCTGACGGGGCCTTCCGGCGCGGGCAAGTCCACCCTGCTGAATGCCCTGGCGCCCGAACTCGCGTTGGCGACGGGCGCCGTCAGCGAGCGGACCAACAAGGGGCGCCACACGACCACCTTCCCGTCGCTGCATCCGCTTCCCGAAGGCGGGTACGTGGTGGATACGCCGGGCATCCGGGAGTACGGGCTTTACGATGTGGAAGCCGGCGAATTGAGCCACTACTTCGTCGAATTCAGGCCGTATCTCGACGAGTGCCACTTCCCGAACTGCACGCACGACCACGAGCCGGCATGCGCCGTGCGGGACGCCGTCGATGCCGGCGAGATCCACCCGTCGCGGTATCGCAGCTACCTCAACATGCTCGACTCCTACGCCGGCGCCGACACGGGCCGCTGAGCGGAGCGCTCAGTCGGGCATCGTGCGTTTGCCGGCGAGGCGGATATCGACGCCCCATCCCCTGGAGAGGTCGTGCAGCATGGCCTCCTCGTTCGGGTTGATGTGCCCGTCGGCGCGCGCGATGTGCATGAGGTCGTCCAGGAAGGCGATGCGCTGGATGGGCGGCAGGGCGTCGCGGATGCTGCGGATCGAGGCGCCGAGGGTCTGGTGGTCCGGGCCGGCGCCATAGGCGCGGAGGGCCTCGCGGACCACTTCGAGCAGCGCTTCCCGGCTCATATCCGGCTGCCAGAACCGGAGGCGCTCCTGGATGGCCTCGATTTCGGCGGCGCTGAGGTCATTATCGGTGCTATGGGCCAGAACGATGCAGACGAGCGCCATGTCGTGCAGCAGGCTCCAGGCGGGATCCTCGGCGATGGTCGCCGTGGTCTGCGCCAGGAGGCGGGAGCCGGTCTCCCGGAGCCCCCAGATATCCGCCAGGGTAGAGATCATGCTGCTCTCGCTGCTGAGGAGGACGCCGTCGGCCTCGGCGATGCGCACCACATCCATGAGGGCATGCTTGCGGCCGTCCTCGTCGAGCGAGGCCTTCAGGGAGCGGATGGTCCGCGTCACTTCGACGCTCGCATTTTCCTGGAGGTAGATGGCCATGGCCTCCAGCACGATCTCCTGGGCTTCCGATTCGGTGAGGCTTTCGTCCCAGCCCCGGATCATGGCGATGATCGTTTCCAGTTCTTCATCGGACAGCGCGTTGTCCGCTCCGTGAGCGAGCGCCAGATACACCAGCGCGAGATCGTGTTTCGGCGTCCAGGTTTCCTCTGTCTTGGCCATCGTTTCTCTATTGCAGATCGGGCGCACCCGTATCGTTTGAAAAATCAGCATCCGGCCCCGCAGTTTCTTACGGGCACGGGGAAGGTAAGAAATTCAACCGAACGAATGCGTCATCCACCCGACGCAAATACCTGCTCTTCATCGCGATTTCTGTCCGGCGCGCTTAGAGCGTCTCCTGGACGCAGGCGCTGGTCGCGATGGCGGACGCGAGGGCGGCATCGATGGCGTCCCAGCCTCGGGCCTCGTACCAGTCGACCTTGCGTTGCGAGATCTCGGGCCCGGGCACGCCGGCTGCTTTCCAGCCGTTGCGGGCCTCGATGAGCGCGTCGGGCGCCGGCCCCCAGATGAAGCACTCGCGCCCGGCCTCGCCGAAGACCACGAGGCGCGGGATGCTCCGGGCGCCGTTCGTGAGGTAGCGGTCCATGACGTCCAGGTTCGCGTCGCGCGGCAGGATGTGCAGCGAGAGCAACGGGTTGCGGGCGACGCTCGCCTGGATGACGGGTAGCGCGTAGGCCGAGTCGACGCACCAGTCTTCGGTGATGAGGACCCAGTCCTGCCGCTCCTCGATCGCATCCACCGCCCGCGCCAGCGAATCCGACATGCGGTAGGCCGCTATCGTGCGCTGCTGCCGTTCCCAGTTGTAGCGCGAATAAAACACATATTTGCGCTGGTCCTTGTCCAATCCCTTGAGCGGCATCGCCAGTTTGGCGGCCCAGAGGGCCAGGAACGCTTCGAGAGAGAGCGCCTGCCGGAGTCGCTCGTCGATCAATCTATCCCGCATAGTATGTTTTTCTGTAAGAGGTTGGTAAAGCTGCCCCGGGTTCGGACGATATCCAGAGTACAGGTAGCGAACCCTGTAGTTCTTGCAGATCTGTCGAAAAGGGGCTGTACTTCGGCAGATCGGTAGGAAGGGCGCTATCTCCAACAGTCTGGTGTCCGCATCAGGCTGTTTTTTTATGTCCGCGCCTTTTTTATAGCTATAGCAGCGCTTTTTATAGCAGCACCGCGGCGTCAGGATATCGTCCGGGCAATCGCATTCTCTTCAATCGTGAGCATCTCCCGGTCTGGGCGTATGGGGTTATGGGAGGTTTTGCGGTAAAAAATGCTCCCATGCACCCAGACTCCCCTACGCTGCTCACGGCCACGGCGAGCATGCGATGGCCCTGTGGATATCGTCGGCGTATTTGACTCCTCCTGGGTAAGCGTGTATTTTTTATGCCGGTCGCTGGATCGACGTTACATACGGGGTCGAGCTACGCCACCTCCCACAGCACCCTGTCCCTTTTCGCTTACCTGAGAGTCGCATGAAGCGCGTTGTATCAAACGCATCCCGCCCTGTTTCCCTGGCGGCGCTGGCCGTCCTCGCCCTGTTTTTCACCGCCGGCTGCGAGTCGGACACGCCCGGCGACCACAGCGCTCCGGCGGCGGCGGCCGGCCACGAGATGGCCGCGCTGAATACGCTAACGGCCGCCGAGAAGCAGGCCGGCTGGGTCCTGCTCTTCGACGGCAAGACGTTCGACGGGTGGCGAGGCTACCGGAAAGATCACGTGCCCACCGAGCACTGGACGATCGAGGACGGCGTGATCCACAAGATCGCCAGCGGCAAGGTGCCCCTCATGGCCGACGGCCAACCGATGGCCGGCGGAGATATCATGACCATCGAGCCGTACGAGAATTTCGAGCTTTCGTTCGAGTGGAAGGTGGCTCCGGGGGCCAACAGCGGCATCAAGTACAACGTGATCGAGTCCATGTCCGAAGGCAACCCGCTCGGTTTCGAGTACCAGGTGCTGGATGACGACCTGCATCCCGACGCTAAGATGGGTCGGGACGGCAACCGGACCGCCGCCGGCCTCTACGATCTCATCCCGCCCGCGAACAAGAAGCTGAACCCGGTCGGCGAGTGGAATCAGGGCAAGATCGTTTTTGACGGCAACCATGCCGAGCACTGGCTGAACGGTCAGAAAACGCTCGAATACGATCTCGGCTCGTCGCGGATGGATTCGCTGCTCGCACTCAGCAAATACGCCCCGATCGAGGGCTTCGGCGACAAACACGCCGGCCACATCGTGCTGCAGGACCATAACGACGACGTGTGGTATCGGAATATCAAGGTACGCCGGCTGTAATCGAGCAGCCGGCCGGCAGGCCTCCTCGCCTCGCCTTCCGCTTCGGTTGACGGACGGAAGGTCCAACGCCCTTAACGGTTTTCACCCCATGAGTTCACGCAGAGACTTTTTCAGAAACGCCGCAACCGGCGCCCTGGGCGCCTACGCCCTGCCTTTCTACGGCGCCCGCCGTCTCGGAAGCGCATCCGGCGCCGCCACGGCGATCAAGCTGGGCGTGGCGAGCTACTCGCTCCGCAAATTCCCCCGCGCCCAGGCCATCGCCATGATGCAGGAGCTGGGGATCACGAACATCAACATCAAGTCGTTTCACCTCGAACAGGAGCTGTCGGCCGACGACGTGAAGGCCGGGCGCAAGGAATTCGAGAACGCCGGCCTGCACATCGTCGGGGGCGGCAACATCACCATCCACGAAGACACCGACGACTACGTCCGGTCCGTCTTCGAATACGCGAAGCACGCCGGATTCCCGCTCATCGTGTGCGCGCCGAAGCCCGAGATCGTGCCGCGCATCGAGCGGTTCGTCAAGGAATACAACATCAAGGCCGCCATCCACAACCACGGACCGGAGGACAGCTATTTCCCGGGGCCGGCGGACGTGATCGCCGTGGTGAAAAACATGGACCCGCGGGTGGGATGCTGCGTCGATGTGGGCCATACGGCGCGGACGGGCGTGGATGTGGTCGAGGCCATCAAGGAGGCCGGCCCGCGCGTCCTGGACATGCACGTCAAGGACCTCGGCGACCTCTCGGAACGCGACAGCCAGGTCGCTGTCGGCGAGGGCAAGATGCCCATCGTAGGCATCTTCAAGCAGCTGATGGCGATGAATTACCAGGGCTATGTCAACCTCGAGTACGAGATCTTCGCCGACGACCCGATGCCGGGTATGAAGCAGTCCTTCTCGTACATGCGCGGCGTGATCGACGCGCTGAGCGCCTGAGTTTCGCACGATAAACGGAGAGCACCATGTCCAAGTACACCTCGCGCCGCGACTTCCTTCGCCTGGCGGCGACGTCGCCGGCCGCCCTCGCCGCCCTGCCGGCCGGCGCACGCACCTACGACCTCTTCCGCGAGCCGTCGCGGGTACGCTACGGACCGAACGACATGATCCGCGTCGCCACCATCGGGATGGGCGGCATGGGGTATGGCGACACGCGGACCGCACTGATGGTCGACGGCGTCGAGTTCGTCGCCGCGGCCGACGCCTACGACGGCCGGCTGGCCCATGCGAAGGAGGCGTTCGGCAAGGACGTCTTCACGACGCGCGACTACCGCGAGATTCTGCGCCGGAGCGACGTCGACGCGGTCATCATCGCGACGCCGGACCACTGGCACCAGCGCATCACGATCGACGCGCTCGAGGCCGGCAAAGCTGTCTATTGCGAAAAGCCGATGGTGCAGCACATCGACGAGGGTCCGGCCGTCCTCCAGGCGGCCAAAAAGACCGGCAAGCTGATGACGGTCGGCAGCCAGCATGCCAGTTCGCTCATCTACGAGAAGGCGCGCGACCTGTACCGCGCCGGCTCGATCGGCAAGCTGAACATGGTGGAAGCCCGGATCAACCGGAACTCCGCCATGGGCGCGTGGCAATACACCGTCCCGCCCGATGCCTCGCCGGAGACGGTCGACTGGGACGGCTTCATCGGGCATGCGCCCAAACGCCCCTTCGATCCCATCCGCTTCTTCCGCTGGCGCAATTACTACGACTACGGCACCGGCATCCCCGGCGACCTGTTCGTGCACCTGTTCACGGGCATCCATCTCGTGCTCAACTCGAACGGTCCGACGCGCATCATGTCGACCGGCGGGTTGCGCTACTGGCTCGACGGACGCGATGCCCCGGATGTCATGCTCGGGCTGTACGACTATCCCGAGACGGACTCGCATCCGGCCTTTACGGTGGCGCTGTCGGTCAACTTCGCCGACGGCGGCGGCGGCGACGGCACCTCGTTCCGGTTCATCGGCAACGAAGGGGTCATCACCATCACCGGGTCGAGCACGATCCTGAGCCGGCTGGCGCCGAACCCCGAACCCGGGCTGTCCATCGGCACGTTCACCGACGCCATCCAGGAGCAGGCGCGCACCGAGTACCGCGAGAAGTATCCGGAGCCGGAGCGCCCCGAGCTGCGGTCGACGACCGAAGAGGTCTACCGCGCACCCGGGAGCTACGACAGTCGGTACGACCACTTCAACAACTTCTTCACCGCCCTTCGCGAAGGCGGGAAGGTGCTCGAAGACCCGGCGTACGGCTACCGCGCCGCCGCGCCGGCGCTGCTCACCAACACGAGCTATATCGAGAAACGCACGGTCGACTGGGATCCGCTTGCGATGAAGGTCGTCCCGTCGATGTGATGTCGAAAGCCTCGGAGGATCGCCAGATGCTCCGAGGCTTTCTGGTTTACCCAAACCCCCAATTTCATGCTGACCCGTCTGGCGCTGATCGCGCTCCCCCTGCTCCTCGCCGCGCTGGCCCTGGCGCTCGCCGGCTGCGCGCCGGCCGACTCGAGCGCCTCCTCGGATGCCCGTGTCGAGGTGTCTGTCCATGCCGCCGAACAGCGGGTGGATATCCGCATCGATGGCGCGCTGTTCACCTCGTACGTGTATAACGACTCGATCGTCACGCTGAAGAAGCCGGTGCTCTACCCGATCCGCACGGCGGCCGGCCACGACGTCACGCGCGGCTATCCCTTCGAGCAGCGCGCCGGCGAACGGGTGGATCATCCGCACCACATCGGGCACTGGCTGAATTACGGCGATGTGAACGGGTTCGATTTCTGGAACAACTCGGACGCCATCGCGCCCGACCGTGCGCCGCACATGGGGACGATCCGGCAGCGCAGCATCCTGAGCGCGCAGAGCGGGGATGACGAAGGGGTGCTGGAGGTGGAGACCGACTGGGTCACGCCGGCGTCAGCCGAGCCGTTGCTCCGGGAGCGCACCCGATTCGCCTTCAGCGGCGACGCCTCGGCGCGGTACATCGACCGGCTGACCACCCTCACCGCCCAGAGCCAGGACGTCGTTTTCACCGACAACAAGGAAGGCATGATCGCGATCCGCGTCACGCGGGCGCTCGAGCATCCCGAAGGCAAGCCGGTACGGGTGACGGACGAGCGCGGCCGCCCGATGGACGAGCCCACCCTGGACGAAACGGGCGTTTCGGGCGAATACCTCAGCAGCGAGGGCATTCGCGGCGTGGACGTCTGGGGGACGCGCGCGACGTGGATGATTCTGAGCGGGCAGCTTGACGACGAACGGGTCGCGGTGGCCCTGATCGATCACCCTAGCAATCCCGGCTACCCGACGTACTGGCATGCCCGCGGCTACGGCCTCTTCGCGGCCAACCCGCTCGGTCAAAAGGCCATGAGCGGCGGAAAGGACGAGCTGAACTATACCCTGAAACCGGGTGAATCGGTCACGTTTCGCTACCGCATCGCGGTGCTCTCCAACCCCGCCGACGCGGAATCCACCGTAAAACAACTCGCCTCCTCGTTCGCTTCGAGTCTCTGACATGCGTCTATTCGTAACCTCCGTCTTCCTCGCCGCAACCATCGCCGCCTGCCAGTCCGCCGCGTCCGATTCCTGGCGCATCACCCTCGACGCCGGCAACGTCGACCGGGTCCAGTCGATCGTCTCGTTCGATCCGCCGGCCGGCCTCGATGCCGGCTCGGCGCTCGTACTCGTGGATGACGGAGGCACAACGACCCCCGTGCAGCGCCACGACGACCGACTCTGGTTCGTCCTGGACCGGCTCGACGCGCATCAAACCCGCACCCTGACCCTCCGCGCGTCCGCTTCTCCGGCCGCCGGCATCGCCAAACAGGAAACGGAGGGCGCCATTGCGTTTTCGGACGCACAGGGACCCATTTTAACCTACCAGAGCCGGCCCACGCCCTTGCCGGATCCCGGCTTCGATCCGGTCTTCATCCGGGGCGGCTACATCTACCCGCTTTTTACCCCGTCGGGTGTGCTGGTGGTGGACGATTATCCGCCGAATCATCTCCATCACCACGGCATCTGGGCGGCGTGGACGAACACCGTGTTTGAGGGGCGCACCCCGGATTTCTGGAACATGGGCGACCGCAAGGGCACCGTCGAGCCCGTCGCCCTGGATGAAACGTGGGACGGCCCGGTGTTTGGCGGCGCGCGGGCGCGGAATCAGTACATCGACCTGACCTCCGGAACGCGCCGGCCGGCGCTGGACGAGACCTGGGACGTGCGCGTGTTCCATGTGGACGACGGCGAACATCCCTACCGGCTGCTCGAAGTCCGCATGCACCAGACCACAGCGACCGACTCGATCCTCACGCTCCCCGAATACCGCTATGGCGGCCTCGGTGTACGGGGTCACCGGCAGTGGGACGGGGAAGAGAACGCGTTTTTTCTGACCTCCGAGGGGCTCGACCGCAGCAACGGCCATGCGACGCATGCCCGCTGGTGCCATATGGGCGGCTACGTCGACGGTCAGCTCGCCGGGATCGGCATGCTGGCGCATCCGGACAATTTCAGGGCGCCCGAGCCCATGCGCATCCACCCCACGGAGCCGTTTTTCAACTGGGCGCCGTCGCAGGCCGGCGAGTGGGCGATCACGCCCGATGCGCCGTTCGATGCGGCGTATCGCTTCGTCGTGAGCGACGGACCGCCCGACGCCGGCCTCCTGGACCGGCTCTGGCAGGATTGGGCCGAGCCGGTCCGGGTGACCGTCAACTGACGGCAACCGATCAGCGCAGGAGCACCATCCGTTTTACGCTCGACACGGCCCCTGCCTGGATGCGGTAGAGGTAGACGCCGCTCGCGAGGCCCGAGGCGTCGAACGTGACGCGGTACGAGCCGGCCGCTTGCGCTTCGTCCACCAGCACGCCGGCGCTGCGCCCCAGCATATCGAAGATCTCCAGTCTCACCGGGCCGGCCTGACCGATCTGATAGGCGATCGTGGTCACGGGATTAAACGGATTGGGATAGTTCTGGTCGAGCGCGATCTCCGCCGGCAGCTCCCGCCCATCGTCCTCCTCTTCCACCGCCGTGACGACGGTACGCGTCGGCACGCCGCCGCCCGAATCGGTGGCGCCGATTACGCCGTCGGTGCCCACGGAGGCCCCGTAGTTCGCGTCGTACATCGCGATGTCGCGCATGAAGTTCGCCCCGGGATGACTCGGGGTGGGATACCCGCCGAAGGGCGAAGCCCACGTTTCACCCCCGTCGTCCGTCCGGTAGACCGGGCCGGCCTCCGTCTGTGCGAAGCCGACCAGCGGGGATACAAAATCGGCGGCGAGGAACAGGGCGCTCCCCGCAGCGGAGTAGACGACCCGATTCCGATCGCCGGACGACAGCCCGAGCCGGTAAATGACGTTGCGGCCCACCACATACCACGCGTCATCGCCGTCATAGGTGATGTCACTCAGGTTGGTAAAGACCATCGCCTCTTTCCAGGTCTCCCCGCCGTCGTCCGTCCGGTAAACGCGGCCGAACCCGTCCGCCATCATCCCGTCGCCCACCAGGCCCGTCGTCGCCGAGATGAAGGATACCGCATTGAGGTTGCCGACGTCGGGGCGTTCGACCGGATTGCCGTCGTTGTCGAACACGAGGAGCGAGGCGGCGGACCAGGTCAGCCCATCGTCCGTCGAGCGCCGGATGCGCGTGCCGGCGACCGCGTACCAGATGCCGTCGCCCGCGTAATCCACATCGAGGAAGGTGTCGTCGGGACCGGTGACCGTGGCACGGCTCCAGGTACGCCCGCCGTCGGTCGTCCGCATGAACACCGAACCGTCTCCGACGGCGATGCCGGTATCCGTGCCCTCCCGAAAGGCGACCGCGTGGAACGTCGTCGCATCGGCCGGATCGAGCGCAGCGCGCTGCCAGGACTGGCCGCCGTTATCGGAGTAGAGCAGCGCGCCCTCCCCGACCGCCACGCGTCGTTCGACGTCGAGCACGGCGACGCCGAGCACATCGGATAAACCCATGTCGTTCGTCTGCGGATACCAGTAATCGGCCCGCCCGGTCGTGTTGAAGCAGAAGCCGGTCGCCGGCTTGCTGAGGTCGTTCCCGACAAACAGCGTCGTGACGCCGTTCGTGGCGGTCCATTTGGGGCTCAGCCAGTACCGCGGCGACGTCTGCCCGCAGTCGGATGCAATCGGGATCGACGGCGTAAGGCCCGGCCCTAGGGTCCGCTCGTACCCCAGCACATCGCGCATGACCACGTACGACGGGCCCGGCGCGATCGCCTTGAGCAGCGAATCGGGCGTCACGAAGAAGCTGCTGGAGCCCGCCCGGCGCAGCGGCACGACCGTCTCGGAACCATCGGCCGCAAAGAGGTGCGCCTCGCCGCCTTCTACGGGGATGCCGCCTTTCGGGGTGGCCGAAAGCCGAAGCTGGCGCATCGACGGATAGATCAGATCGCCGGCGATGACCGGGCCGGCCGTCTCCGGATCCGGGCTCGCCATCAGCAGCGCCACGCCGCGTGGCATCTCCATGTCGATGATTTCGTTGGGATGTCCGACGGCATCCCAGTAATCCAGAAACGTGCTATCCCGATTGGATCCCCCTTTTTCGGGTCCGGATGTCATGTACCAGCCGCGGGGATATTCGCGTCCTTCGATAAGGAGGCCGTCGCCAGCTGGCTGCACGTCGTATCCGATAAACTGGAGCACATTCCGCAGCGTGAAGCGGGGCCGCGTGCTCGGCGAACCGGTATAGATCCGGTATTCGAACGGGTTGCCGGCAAATTCGCGGGGCGGGATTTCGTTGGGGTCGCCGCCATACCCAAAATCGACCAGGAGCCGCAGCGTGCGGGCGTCGATCTGGTCCTGAAATTCTTCCCACCGGCACGGCTCGGGGCAGGCCCAGTTGCTGTCTTCCGGGCGCCAGCGCGAGATGCCGGCGTCCAGCCCGACGACCTCGATGCGAAGCGGCGTGCCGCGCTGGATGTCGCGCAGCTCCTCAAGCGAAAGCGTGATCTCCTCCGTCGAATTGCCGGCCTGCCGGCGATCGATGGTGATGAAATCCGACGTCTCTCCCGGCCGCAGGTTGGAGGGAAACGGCTGTTCCGGACGGATCGTCCCCAGAGGATCGTTGCCGAGAAAGAGATTGAACGTCGGCAGCACGTCGAGCGCGGTGGCGCTGCCGGCGTTGCGCGCCACGATATCGAACGCCAGCGACGCCGCGTTGTCCGATTCCACCGTGGTCGCCGTTTCCCAGTTGAGCGACTCGCCGCGCGTCTGGCTGGACGAGAAGCCGGCCGTCACCGAAAAGCTCGTCTCGGTCTCGACGCTTTGCGACACCCCGAAGTCGGTGAGGCTCGCGCTGGCCTCGGTGCCGACCGTGACCGAGGTGCTGACGGTGGTCTCCAGGCTGAATTCGAGCGTGCTGGACGTGGTGACTTCCCGCCCCTGCGAATCGGTGATCGTGCCTTTCGGCGTAAACCGATACCGCAGCATCCGCACCTCGATCTTCGGCATCGCGGCAACGAGGGGGTTGTTGAACGGGGGCTCGATGGTATTATCCATGTTGACGCCCGTCGCCTCCTGGAAGTCGCTGTACGGATCGCCGTCGCTCGACCACGCTGTCGGGTCGGTCACGAAACACCCGTTTACGCCGGGGCCGGGCGTACAGGCATTCAGGTCGCGGTCGTACCCGAGGCGTTCGAGGTCGTCATCGACGCAGTCGCCATCGAGGTCGCGTGCCGGCTCGACGCCGGCGGGACAGGCCATGTTCGACGAAGCCGTCGAGACCTGGGCCAGGCTCTCGGAGGGGAAGAGCATCATCGCCAGGACCAGGCCTAGCGGCAGGAAGAACCTGTAGCATGAGGATAAGGATGTGTGCATCGGCATATCAAGATCGGGATCGTGCGTTTTCGGATAGTGGGTCTTTATCCGAAACGCGCACTTTGGCCCGCAATCAGATCAGACACCCTTCACTTTTTTTCAGGGAGATGCCGTCGGGGCCTATTTTCCGGGCCGGCGGAGCGCATCGAGCCGCTCCGAGGCGGCCTGGATCAGCGTTTCGCAGCCGGGGGCGCCCGCATCGGGGCTCGCGCAGCGCGCGCGGCTGTCGGCCACCAGGCTATCGGCTTCCGGATACGCGCCGGTAGCGCCGAGGGCCGCGGCGAGGTAGAGTTGCCAGCGCATCCGGTTGGGATGGCGATCCCCGGCGGCGTTGGCATGCATGGTGAGTCCGGCCCGGTACAAGGCCGCCGCGCCGGCCGGATCGCCGGCCTCCATCACCACATGCCCCCTGCGGATCAGAAAGCTTGCCTTCTGGGGATGGTCGCCCGGGAAACGCCGGTTCTCGACCTCCAGGGCTTCCTCGTGCAGGCGCTGCGCTTCGTCGAACCGTCCCTGCATGCCCACCACATAGCCGAGCTGACTGATCGTGTTGGCGATTTCGAGATGATCGTTCGGATTGATCTTGCGGCGGATGCGCAGCGCCTCGCGGTAATACCCTTCCGACTCCTCGAAGCGGCGGGCATCGCGCAGGGTGGCGGCCAGGTTGTGCAGCGTGGTCGCCACGTCGAGGTGCTCGTTGCCGAAGAGCTCGCGCCGCATGGCGAGCACTTCGAGGTGCACGGCTTCAGCCTCTTCGTGCCGGCCTTGCTGGTTGTAGATATCGCCAAGGATGTTGAGGCTGTACGCGATCTCGGCATGTGGAGCCTCGAAGAGCCGGCGTTTGATGGCGAGCGATTCCTGGATCAGCTGCTCACCCGCCGCCAGCTGCCCCAAACGGAGCTGCAAAAAGGCGAGGCTATGCAACGCATTGGCGAGCGCGAGCGGATGATCGTCCGCGTGCCGGCGCAGGATCGCGACGGCCTCCCGATGCGCTTCGGCCGCACGGTGGTAGGCACCGAGGCGCTCGTACAACAGGCCGAGTTCATCGAGGGTCTGCGCGGCCTCCGGGTCCTCGGGGCCGTTGAGCCGTCTGCGGAGCGCGAGTGCGCTGTCGAGCTGCCGCTCCGCATCCTCGAACAAACCCAGGCTTTTGTAGACGGTCCCGATGACATGTGCGAGTTGGGCTTTCACCGCCGGCTGGTCGGCCAGCTCCGTCGCGATGCGCTCGGCGCCCCGGTCGAGCAACTCGCGCGCCGTGATGGTCTGGCCGCTGGTTTCTAGCGGGTCGGCCACGGAAAAGATGTCCTGCATGAAGGTGGCGACGGCTTCTGCTTTTGCGGCTTCCTGGCGAGCACGGTCGCGTTCCGCCGTCACGCGGTTGAAGGCGACCGCCAGCAGCACCGTCACCACGACGAAGCCGACGAGCGTGGCCCCGACGCCGGCCCGATGCCGGCGCACGAACGTGTGCAGCTTGTACCCGAGGCTGTCCGGCCGGGCCAGCACGGGCAGGTTCTGGCGATGGCGCACGATATCGTCCAGCAAGCCCTGGGCGGACACGTAGCGGCGCTCGGGCTCCTTGCGCAACGCCTTGAGGACGATGGTATCGAGGTCGCCGGCCAGCCGCCGCTTCAGGCGATCCGGCGTGTGGCCGCGCGCCGCCGCCTTCTCGCCGGATGCCGCGGCGCTCGGGGCCGCCGGCGCCTGTTCCAGCACGGCGCGTTCCAGCGCCAGCAGATCGAGCCCCTCCGGCTCGACGGGCCGCGAGCCGGTCAGCAGTTCGTAGAGCACCACGCCGAGGCCGTAGACATCGGTCGCCGTGGTCACCGGAGCGCCGGTGAGCTGCTCGGGCGCCGCATACGCCGGCGTGAGGAGGCGCAGGCCGGCATGGGTCCGCGTCTCCACCGGCGAGCCGCCATCGCCCCGGATCAAGCGGGCGATCCCGAAGTCGAGCAGCTTGACCTGCCGGGCGCCGAGCGCGTCCTCGACTACCAGAATATTGGACGGTTTGAGATCGCGATGGACAACCAGGTTGCGATGGGCGTAGGCCACGGCGTCGCAGACCTGCTCGAACAGGGCGAGCCGCGCCTCGATCGGCAGCCGGCGCCGGTCGCAATAGTCGGCAATGGGTTCGCCGTCGATGTATTCGACGACGAGGTACGGCCGGCCCTGATACACGCCGCCATCCAGCAGGCGTGCCACGCCGGGATGGCGCAGGCCGGCGAGGATCTGGCGCTCGGCGCGAAAACGCGCCAGGACCGCCTCGGTATCCATGCCGGGCTTGACGAGTTTTACGGCCACCTCCTGCTGGTACATCCCGTCGGCCCGTTCGGCGCGAAACACGATCCCCATCCCCCCTTCCCCGACCCGCTCGATCAGCCGGTAGCGGTCGATCACATCCCCCGGCCCGGCCCCCGCCGGCATCCAGTCCACCACATCGGTCGCTCGGCCATCCAATAACGGATTCAGGTCAACGTCCAGCAGCGACGACACCTCGCGGTACAACGCGTCATCCGGGCCACACGCCGCCCGGAGAAAGCTGGCGCGATCCGCCGCGGGGCGATCCAGCGCATCCAGATACAGCGCCTGTATGGTGTCCCAGCGATCTGCGGTCATGGGGCCTCCCTCACGAGTCGGCGAGTTCGCGGCTCAGCCACGCGCGAGCCGTCTGCCAGTCGCGCTGCACGGTGGGCACCGAGACCCGCAGCGCGGCGGCGATTTCCTCCTGTTGCAGGCCGGCGAAAAAGCGCATCACCACCACCTGGCTGGCCCGCCCGGAGACCTGCTCCAGTCGCGTCAGGGCTTCGTCCAGCGCCAGCAATTCCCCGAGGGAGGCCGCGCGCGCGAGGTTATCATCCACGAGCGTCACCTTCTCGAACGCACCGCCTCGCCGCTCCGCCCGGCGCTGGCGGGCATAGTCGATCAGGATGCGCCGCATCACCATCGCGGCGATACCCAGAAAATGGGACCGATTTTCCCAGCTGGTGCGCGTCTGGTCGATGAGTTTGAGATAGGCCTCGTGGACGAGCGACGTGGGGTTGAGGGTGTGATCGGCCCGCTCGTCGCGAAGCTGGCGCCGGGCCAGTTCGTGCAGTTCGCTGTACAGTAAGGGAAACAGCGTTTCGATGGCCGCCTCATCGCCGGACTGGATGTCGGCCAGAAGCGCCGTTATGTCACGATCCGGTTGGGCCATGCTTTTCGGAGAAGACGTGACGCCCGCTTCAGCGCGCGTGTCGCCCGATCAAATCCCACTTGTTTCCATAGAGATCGAAGAACACCACAACCGTCCCGTAAGGCTCGCGGCGCGGCGCCTCCGCGAAGCGAACGCCGCAGGCCTCCATGTGTCGATAGTCGTCCCAGAAGTCGCTGGTTTCCAGAAAATACGCGACGCGGCCACCGGTCTGATTCCCGACCTGCGCGGTCTGCTCCGGGCTCGACGCGCGGGCGAGCAGCAGCGCGCCGCCGGCGTCCGGACGCACCACCACCCACCGCTTTCCGGCTCCGAGCGGGGTATCCTCGACGAGACGAAACCGCATGACGTCTACGAAATAGGCGATCGCCTCGTCGTAATCGTGCACGACGAGCGTCGTCATGGCAAGCGCGCGACGCGGTGGATGTTCGTCCATTCGACCGGAGCGATTCGTGAAGAACCCTGTCTTAACGCATCGGGCCGGACATGGTGCCTGTCACCGGACGGGTTTGATCGCCCTCTTTGATGAGATTTGCGCCGGCGGCGGGAGCGCGACGGCTCACGAAGCCGGCTGGCGTTGGCGCAACGAGCCCGAGGCCCGGCGGAGCGCCAGGCCCACGGCGAGGAACAGGACGCCGAGGATGAGCGGCACGTAGGTGGCGCCGCTCGCTCCCGCACGCAACACCGCCATGGTGGGATCTTCCGGATCGTAGGCTACAGGCACCGCGCTGCGCACCGGAAAGCGCTGCTGGCCGGCGGCGCGCGCCTCCTCCTCGGTGTCGAAATCCTTCCCCTCGGCGTGGTCGCCGTTGCCGAGGGAATAGCGGGTACCGGTGTACGACGTGCCCTCGACCTCGTAGCTGTACTTCACGACGTAATAGTAGTCCTTATGGGGATTGACGCGCCCCCGCTCCGATTGCGAGATGCTCCACCGTACCAGCAGGTTGTCGACCCGGCCCTCCGCCCGGGGCCACGACGCGCTTTCGTTGGCGGTGCGCACGAAGTACACGCCGAAAAGAAGGAGCGCCGCGCCGAGGAGGACGAGCGCATGCCCGGTGATGCGAAGGACTTTGGCGGACTCCTGGGGATCCATGTCTTGCGTAGCCATGCGATTCGGTAAGTGGTCGGTTATGGGGTGTGTTTGTCTCCGGCCATTCCATTCGGGACCCGGCGCGGTCCAGCGTTTTCCAGACAGCGCCGGATGCATACGTCCGGGGAAGATCGGGATATCGCGTCAGGCCGAGACGGCGTCGGCCTTCGCCGCGCGCTGCTTCTTGTTGCGGCGCCAGAGCCAGTAGCCGACGCCGGCGAGAACGACATAGCCTTGCAGTCCGGCGTATGCGATAGCGAGGAGTACGGCCACCAGCACCAGCGAAGAGGCGACCAGCGCCGCGAAGAGGGCCGCGATCATCAGGAAGGGATGCACCCGCAGGACGCTTTCGATGCGCGACGGCGTCGCGATCCGTTCGGGCGCCGGCATGGCCTCGGCGAGGGCGACGGCCTCGAGCAGCGCGTCGAGCCGGCGTTCGGCGAACGCGGGCGTGATCGCTTCGAGCGGGAGCCGGCACCGCGCCAGCGCGAAACCCGGCTGGAGCGCGAAGGTGGCCTGTTGCGCGTCCGCCGGCGCCAGCACCTCGGTCAACACACGCTGGACGCGTCCTTCGAGCAGGTACGGCTGCGCCCACGACGCCTCGAAGGCGGCGAGGTTGAGGTGGGCCAGTTCGGGCGAAGGGGGATCCAGAGGGAAAAGGCCCATCCTGGGGCCGAGCCAGCGGTCGAGCAGGCCGGCGACCGCGTGGATGGATCGCGGCGTTGCCGTGAGGCGGGTCTGGAGGGGCGTCGATACCTCCATCGAGCATTCGTGGCCCGCATAGACGCGGCTTCGGAGGTCGGCCCCGTGGTATTTCGTGCGGGAGCGTCGGGAGCAGACGATGACGACGTTGCGTCCGTCGATCACGCCTTGCCAGGTGCGCCCCGTATTGAGGGGCGTCGGCCGGGCGCTGAGGCCACGGGCTTCGAAACAGGCATCGAGCGCGGCAAAAGCATCGTTATCCATCGGTTAGACGGGGTTGATCCGGAAGGCATTCAGGGTTTCTTCCCTTTGCGACAGATGATACCAAATGCAGCCAACGCGAATGACCGGCCCCGATCCACCCTCCGCTCAGGAGCGCTCGGCCGCGTTGCCGAACGCGCCGACGCCGGGCGCGGCGCCCCCAGCCCCGTCACCGCCTTCCAGATCCGCCCGGACCCGCGCGAGCGCGTCCGCGAACTGGGAATAGACATTTTCGTCGCCGATCCGCTTGATCAGCCCGCTTCGCCGCATTGCCTCCAGCGGTTGCGAACGGATGCCGCTGATCAGCAGCAGGGTGCCCTCCCGGCTGAAACGGGACCACACCGCCTCCACCGCCTGCAGCCCGGTGGCGTCGATCGCCATGACGTGCCGCATCCGCAGGATCACGGCGCGCGGAGGGGACTGCAGCGATGACGCCGTCTCGGTGAACTTGCTCGCGGCGCCGAAACACAACGACCCGTTGATCTCGAACACCTCGACGCCCTCCGGAACGGCGATGGGGCCGGCCGGCGTCTCGCCGTCCTCGTCGTATTCCAGCAACTCACGGGCGGTGTTGATCTCCGTTACCTCGGCCAGCCGGCGTATCAGCAGCAGCGCCGCCAGCACCACGCCGACCTGGATCGCCACCGTGAGATCCACGAAGACCGTCAGCAGGAACGTCGACAGCAGCACCAGCACATCGCTGCGCGGCCCGCTCAGGAGGCGCACGAAGGCGTGCCATTCGCTCATGTTGTAGGCGACCACGAGCAGGATGCCGGCGAGTGTGGCCATCGGGATCATCACCGCCAGCGGCCCGGCCGCGAGCAGGATGACCAGCAGGGTGAAGGCATGCACGATCCCCGAGATCGGCGACCGCCCGCCGTTGCGGATGTTCGTCGCCGTGCGCGCGATGGCGCCGGTAGCCGGAATCCCGCCGAAAAGCGGCGAGACGATGTTGGCGATGCCCTGGGCGATGAGTTCGGTGTTCGATCGGTGCCGGCCGCCCGTCATGCCGTCCGCCACCATGGCGCTGAGGAGCGACTCGATGCCGGCCAGCAGCGCGATGGCGATGGCCGGCGAGGTCAGCTCGCTGATCGTCGACCAGTCGAAGTCCGGTATCGCCGGCTTTGGCAGCGCATTGGGCACCGCGCCGAAGCGGCCTCCGATCGTCTCGACGGGCAGGTCGAACAGCTGCACCGCGAGGGTGGTGACGATGAGGGCGATGAGCGGGCCGGGGATGCGTTTCGTGACGAGCGGCCACAACTGGATGATGGCGATGGTGCCGACAGCCAGCACGATGGCGATGAGGCTGACGCTGTCGATGTGCTCGGCATAGGCCCGGATCTTGTCGAGCGAGTCCGCCGGCACCCGATCCATCTGCAGCCCGAGGGCATCCCGCACCTGCCCCAGTGCGATGATGATCGCGATGCCGGACGTGAAGCCGACGGTGACGGGATACGGGATGTACCGGATGACGGCGCCGAGCCGCGCGAAGCCCATCACGACCAGCATGACGCCGGCCATCATCGTCGCGACGGCGAGGCCCTCGTAGCCGAACTTATCGACCACGCCGGCGATGATGATCACGAACGCGCCGGTCGGTCCGCCGATCTGAACCCGGCTGCCGCCGAGCGCCGAGATCAGGAAGCCGGCGATGATCGCGGTGAACAGCCCCTGCTCGGGGCGCACGCCGGATGCGATGGCGAAAGCGATGGCGAGGGGCAGCGCGACGATGCCGACCACCAGGCCGGCGAGACTGTCGCGACCGAAATCTGAAAGACCGTACCCCTCGCGAAGTACCGTCAGAAGTTTGGGTTTGAACGTAGACGACGCCGAACGCATGATAGCGGTCCTGCCGCTCTCAACATCGATGAGGTGACAATCGGAAGAGGTGAATACTCGAGGTTCATCACATACCCTCCGTATGCGGATTGGTTACAACCTCACCTACCCTCCCGCAGAGCAGTTCACCAATTCTTACGCAAAGGCGCCGGTGGGAGCGCCTTTTTTGAACGCCACGGGATGGCATCGTATGTTGACGCAAAAACACGGAAAAGCCTTATGATCCGGCGTAGTGCGGTCCTGCCCGCTTTCATCCTCACGGTGCTCCTCGCCGGCGCAGCGCTTCCGGCTCGCGCGCAGCCTCGTATCCTGCTGGACCGGATGGTTCATCTTCGCCTGGGCCCCATCCCGGAATGGACGTCGTTCCCTGTCGAGACGGATGGCGCGAGCTGGTCCCTCTCCTTCGAGGCGAAGACCCCTCCCGTGGACGCCACGCTCCGTTTCCGCCAGCAGGATGTAAAGCAATCCTGGCAGATCGTGCTCAACGACACCGTGCTGAGCGCCCTTCGGGTCGATGAAAATGATCTCGTGGCCTATCTGCCGGTGCCGGCGGGTCTGTTGCGCGCCGGCGCCAATACCCTCAGCGTCGTCCAGATCGACGACGTGGCGGACGACATCCGCATCGGCGAATTCATGCTGCTCGACCGGGATGTGCACGCCGCGTTATCCGAGGCCCATGTAGCGTTGCGCGTGACGGACGCCGACACCGGCGCGCCGCTCCCGGCACGTATCACCATCCTGAATGCGGACGGCGCCCTTCAGACGGTCGACGCCGCAGCCAGCCCGCTCCTCGCCGTTCGGCCCGGCATTGTGTATACCGGCAATGGCGAGGCGACCTTCGGCGTGCCTGCCGGCCGCTACACGGTTTATGCGGGGCGAGGCTTTGAATACGGGGTTGACTCGGTGACGATAGACCTGTCGCGCGGCAAACGCGCGGCCCATACGCTGTCGATCCGAAGAGAGGTGCCCACGCCGGGGTACGTGAGCAGCGACACACACGTGCACACGTGGTCGTTCTCGCGCCACGGCGATGCGACGCTCGAAGAGCGCCTGGTAACCCTCGCCGGCGAAGGCATCGAATTGCCCGTCGCGACGGATCACAACCAGTTTGTCGACTATCGCGTTGCCGCCGCCGGCCTGGGCCTCGATGCGTACTTCACGCCGGTTACCGGCAATGAAGTCACCACCCCCGTGGGCCATGTGAACATCTTCCCGGCCCCGGACTACGCGGCCGTCCCCCCGTACCGTGTAAGCGACTGGAGAGCCCTTTACGACGGGGTCTTCGCCACGCCAGGTATCCGCGTGGCGGTCCTTAATCATGGGCGCGACGTGCACAACGATTTCCGGCCGTTCGACCCGGGGCGTCACCTCGCCCTGGTCGGCGCCAACGTCGATGGCTGGGCCTTCGAGGCCAATGCGATGGAAGTGGTCAACTCGAGCGCGCAGCAGACCGACGTGATGCAGCTCTTCACCGACTGGTTCGGCCTGCTGAATCGCGGCTACAGCGTGACCCCGATCGGGTCCAGCGACTCGCACGATGTCGGCCGGCACTTTGTCGGACAGGGGCGCACGTACGTCCGGGTCGACGATGCGGATGCCGGCCGGATCGATGTGGATGCAGCCATGGACAGCTTCGTGCGCGGCCGCGTGCTCGTCAGTCTGGGCCTGTTGACAGAGATCACGGTCAACGATCGGTACGGCCCCGGCGACCTCGCGCCGGCCTCCGACCAGGTCTCGGTATCGGTTCGCGTCCTGGGTCCGGGATGGACGCGCGCGGAGACGGTCGACCTGTACGCCAACGGGCGCCTGATTTCTACGGCACGGATCGCGGACGGCGATCGCGCCGGCGTGAAATGGGCGGGATCCTGGACGTTGCCTCGATTCGCGCAGGATGTGTACCTCGTCGCGATCGCGCGCGGACCCGGCGTCCGGCGTCTCTACTGGCCCATCGCAAGGCCCTATCTGCCCGCCGGCCCGGTCTGGATGCCGCAGGTCATCGGGGCGACGGGTGCGGTGCGCATCGATAGCGACGGGGACGGGCGCTGGTCGAGCGCCTACGCCATCGCGCGGAACCTCATGGCGGAGACGGGCGGAGAGCTGCGCGCCCTGTTCGATGCCGCGGCGCCATACGACGAAGCGGTTGCTGCGCAGCTTGCCTCCCTGCTGGACGACGCCGGCCGCTTTCCGGGGGATGCGACGCTCGATGCGTATATCCGGCAGGCCCCGCCGGCCCTTCAAGCCGGCTTCGACGCCTACAGTGCCGCGCGCCGCGCCGCGCACGACACGCCCGCCCGGGAGCCAGGCCGGTAAGACCAATCCCGCATCCACCGCGCAGCCGATGCAGCAAGACCGGCCACCGCGGCGCTCACCCCATCATCCCCTTGAGCCGATCGGACAGCCGGATCGTCATCGCGATGATAGTCAGCGTGGGGTTGGAAACGCCGGCGGTCGTAAACGTCGACGAGCTGGCGATGTGCAGGTTGGCCATGCCGTGGACCGTGCAGTCGCGGTCGACGACGCCCCGCTTCGGGTCGTCGTGCATGCGTGTGGTGCCCATGTGGTGCCAGCCGCCGCCGAGGTTGGGGGTCCACATCGGGTCGTCGGTGGTAAGCCAGTCGAGCAGCTGCACGCGGCCGAGGCCGGCCTTGCCGGCCTCCTCGCCGATGACCTCGAAGGTGCGGCGGAGCGAGTGTTTTTCGAGCGGCGTCAGGCGCCAGTCGAGCGTGAGGCGCGGCATGCCGAGTTCGTCTTTCTCCGGCGCCAGCATCACGCGGGAGTCGCGGTTGGGCGCCTGCTCCATCCGGGCCTGGAGCTGGAATTCGCGGAGGCCGGACAGGTAATCCGACGAATCCAGCTTGCCGCCCTCGTACGCGTCCTGCAGATCTTCCAGCCGGTTGACCGTGAATCGCGCATCACTCGGGTAGCGCGAGATCAGCCAGGGGTAGTCCTTCGGTTCGAGGGTGCGGGGATGGAGCGTGGCGGTGAGGTTGAGCAGTTCGTTCTCCTCCTGGACCGCCTCGGTGAGCGCCAGCTCGCCGCGCGCCTTGGTCTGGAAGAACTTCATCTCGTACATCTTCATGGACGCCGGCGCATTGACGAGCAGCATGCCGGCGCACATCACCTCCAGGTGCTCCATGAAATAGCGCCCGACAAGGTCGTTCTGGTTGCCCAGCCCCGCCGGCACGCGGTCGTTCGAGGCCAGCAGCAGACGCGCGTTCTGCCAGGCGCCGCCGGCCATCACGTAGTGCTTCGCCCGGAACGTGAGCGTCTTGCCGTTGAAGGTCTGCACCGTGAGCCCCTCCACCGCCGACGCCGCGTCGTTCGCGCGGACGGACGTCACGTGCGCGTCGGTGTACAGGTGGATGTTGTTCGCCTGGACGATGTCGTCCCGGTACCGCACGCCGAACCGCGTCGGCGGGCTGAACTGCCACATCTTGGTGAACACCCGGCTTCGGTCGAACGCGAGGCTGACGCGGTCGGGGTCCTGCGCCTCCCAGTAGGCGGCATCCCACTCGGGCGGACCGATCTCGACGTACCGGTTGGCGCGGGCGTAGAAGGGATCGAGGGTCGCGCGGTCGATAGGCCAGCCGCTCTCCGGCACCCAGGCGCGGGGCTTAAAATCGATGGGCTCGAACGGCGAGCACCAGCCGGCCCAGTGGCCGGTAGTTCCCCCGAACGCTTTCAGGCGGACGGCCTGGAGCGGGTAATACGTCTGCCCGGCGCTCTCGCCGGCGTACAGCTCCTGGTACCGGGGTTCCACCTGAAACCCTCCGCCTTCGATCAGGATGACCCGATGCGGTGTGTCCTTCCATTCCAGCGCCATGCTGATGCCGGCCGCGCCGGCGCCGATGATACAGATGTCGCCTTCGACGACGGTGCCGTCGTCCAGGGTGCGTGCGTCGGTGTGCATAGGGGTAGTGCCCCGGGATGCATGCCGGGGCGGAATGTCAAGTGAGCGGATTGGGTGCTTTAGAGGGCATGAACAACCTGCCCTATTGTCATCCCCAACTCGATTGGGGATCCAAGCCATTCATTCAGATTTGCATGGATCCCCGCTTTCGCGAGGATGACCAGCAGGGCGGCTGGGGATGACCAGCAGGGCGGCTGGGGATGACTAGAGCGTCACCCGGCGAGGGCGTACAGGGCGCACTGGCGGGCTTCGGTGCGGGCCAGGATCCATCCGTTGACCTGCACCGTCTCGCTGCGCGCGAACTCATCGCGGGTGTGGGTATCGATGTCGGTGCTCCGGAGCGCGCGTCCGATCGCGTTTTCGAGCCCGGCCGCGCTCGATTCCGTCGGATGCAGTTCGAGATACCGGCGGCCGATGCGGCGCACCTCCTCGGCGTCGCGGAGCCAGCCGAGCAGCGCCGGCCGGTTCAGGGAGGCTGGGGTGGCAAGAGCCGCGGGGGCGAAAAGGCCCGTGGCGAGGCCGGCGGCCGAGAGCTGGACGAAATCGCGTCGTTTCATGCTGCGTCGAACGTTTTGGGGTTTGGGTGTCTGCCTAATGTCTGGAATGTGCGCTGGAATTCAAAGTGCGCCGGCCTCTTTCACGATCGCATAACACAACGCATCGCGCGGCGCGGCGCTGACGTTCGGGTGGATGACCCACCGGCGCAGCACGCCTTCCTTTTTCATGCCCACCTTCTCCATCACACGAGCCGACGCCGCGTTGTCGGTATCGCAATACGCCCAGAAGCGATAAATCGCCGGCTGCGCGAGCGCCCAGTCTCGCAGGGCCGTAGCGGCCTCGGTGGCATAGCCGTTCCCCCAGTACGAACGCGCGAAGACATACCCGATGTTCGCCTTGAACCCGTCGATGCGCATCTCGATCATACCGAGCGGTTCGCCGTCCTGCCGGCGTTCAACGAGCCAGGGAAACGACGTGCCGGCCTGCCAGACGGCCTCGCATCGCTGGAGAAACCCGACGGCGTCCTCGATGCGGCTCTGCCGGGGCCACATCATATACCGGGCGACGTCCGGGTCGCTCCCGTAGCCGTTGAACACGAATGGCGCGTCGGCTACCGCGGCCGGCCGGAGGCGAAGACGCACCGTTTCCAGCATCTCGGGCGGCCGCAAGGCGCTCATTTCTGGTGGCGCAGGTAGTCGTCGGTGCCGTCGATCCAGTCCTGCCGGGGCGGACTGAAGACGTCCAGGCTGAGGGAGTCCTCCAGCGCGATCGCGCCGTGAGGCAGGTTCGAAGGCAGGTGCAGCACCTCGCCGGCGCGGACGACGACCTCGCGTTCCTCCTCCCCGACCCAGAACTTCAGGGCGCCCGACAGGATGTAGCTGAACTGTTCGTTGTCGTGCCGGTGCGTAGGGACCCGCGAGCCCTTTTTCATGTCGATGTGCGCGAGCATGATGCGATCCCCCCAGATCATTTTCCGGGTCAGCAGATCGGTAAGCGGTTCGGCGGGAATGTGCGACCAGGTGTGGCGCGTTTCTTCGGCTGGAGGCATGGGGTCGGGCATGGGGATGCGGGATGCGGGATACAGGATGCGGGGTGCAGGATACGGGTTCCGGGCGGATCGATGCAAGGCGCCGTTCACCGCGCCAGTTCCCGGATGGCCCGAAGCAGGTCTTTGCTCAGCTGCTCGACGCCGAGATCCAGGAACGTGACGAGTTGCTGATGATTCCCGACGAGCCACTTGTCCTGCGTGAAATCGATGGTGCCGCGGCGCAGCAGGAGGTCGTCCTCATCCAGGATCTCCCACGTCGCCAGAAAGCGCGCGTAGCCCAGCGCGGCATACGGGTTTTTGGCGTCCCCATCCTGCCCGACCGCCTCCCCCTCGAAGCGTTCGACGTTGATCTGGACGACATAGGCAGGGGTGACGCCCGCCGGCCAGGGCACGACGTCCGCCCGGCGCACGGAGGGGTCGGCGATGAGGTAGGTCGCGAGTGCCCGCTCGATGCCCCGCCCCACATCCTCGCCCCAGCGGTGGTACTCGGCGAATGCCACTTCGTTGGTCCCAAGCCGGGTGACGATCAGCGGGGTATCGAGGTACTCCGCCACCTGCGCCCGCCGGATCCCGATGCGGTATCCGCCCAGCGTCGGCGTCTCGGTCCGCTGTTTCTGGCCCAGTTCGGTGCGGCCCAGCACGTAATAGCGCGTCGGGTTCGCCGGCGGATCCAGATTCACGCAGCCCGTCAACGCGAGCAGCAGCGTGAGCATCGCCGGCGCATGGCGTCGTGTTTTCCGTCCTCTCATGGCGTTTGATCCGGTGGTTGTTTGCCGCGGACGAGCATACCGGGGTTCCGCTCGAGCGCCCGCGCCAGCGTCTGGAGCGCCTCGGCGGCTTCGGTCATGCTCGTCATGGCCTGTTGCATCTGGTATCCCAGCCCGGTATCGGTGGACAGCGCCGCCTTCGACGAGTCCAGGGCCTCGCGAAAGCTGGCCAGCGCCAGCGCCAGCTCTTTCCCCGTGTCTTCCAGCTGCGCTGCCAGCGGCTCCACCGAGGTATCGATGTGCTGCAGCAGCCGCTCGGCCTCTTCGAGGCCCCGGCCGAGGCGCTCGGCCAGCTCGGGCAACGCCTCGATGCTCTGGCGCAGCTCGGGCGCCCGCGCCAGCTCTTCCACGGCGCCGGCGGACCGGACGAACGAGGCGTTGATCGCCGCCACATCCAGCTCCGCCAGCTTCTGGTTGGCCTTCACGAGCAGGGTGACCAGGTTTTGATTGATGGTAGAGACGTCGAACGATCTCAGGCCGGCGACGAGCCCGGTCGCCTCTTCACCCAGCTCGGCCAGCGGGGACAGCACGGTCGGGATTTCGAGATGCCCGTGGCGCGGCCGGTCCGGTCCGAGCGGTGGCGGATTGGCCATATACGAAAGCTCGATGTAGAGCTTGCCGGTGACGAAGCTCTCCATCTGAAGCTGCGCCCGCAGCCCCTGTTCGATGTGGCGCTGCAGCACGTCGGGATCGGCCCAGTCGACGCCGGGGCCGACGACGGTGACAAGCCGTTCGAGGTCGATTTCATAAAGCACCGGCACCTGGAACGTCTCCTCATCCAGGTCGATGCGCAGCTGCAAATCGACCACCTGCCCGATCGGCACCCCCTGGCATTTGACCACGGCGCCGACATCGAGCCCGTTGACCGACTCGTTAAACGAACTCGTGAACTGCTCGCGCACCCTGAAGGTGTTCGAGGCCAGCGTCGCAACGCCATACATCGCCAGGGCGATCGCGCCGACGATGAAGAGCCCGATGGCTGTAGGATTGATACGACTACCCATAAGCGGTCCCTCCTTTCACGATCCTCTGGCTTCGCGCCCTTTGACGCCACCCCGGGTCAGGAAGCGTGCGACGGATTCGTTGGGCGGATGATGCAGCAGGTCGTGCGGATTGCCCAGCGCGGTCATCGTGCGCTCCTCGATATCGAGATACACGGCCCGGTCGGCGATGGTGAAAATACTGTCCAGATCGTGGCTTACGACGACAATCGTGGCGCCGAGGCTGTCGCGCAACTGGACGATCAGCTCATCGAGCCGGCTCGCCGATACCGGATCGAGCCCCGACGAGGGCTCGTCGAAGAACAGCATCTCGGGATCCAGCGCCAGCGCCCTCGCGAGGGCGGCGCGTTTCCGCATGCCGCCGCTGATCTGGGAAGGATAAAAGGCGTCGAACCCGCGCAACCCGCTCAGCGCGAGTTTGAGCGACGCCAGGCCGGCGATTTCCTCCTTCCTAAGCTTCGTGTATTCATGCAGGGGCAGCGCCACGTTTTCGGCCAGCGTCAGTCCGCTCCACAGCGCCCCGTACTGATAGAGCACACCGATGCGGCGCAGCATGCGCCGGCGCTCCTCGTCGTTGCAGGCCCACAGGTCGTCGCGCCCGTATTTGATGTGCCCGAAATGCGGGCGGTTTAGCCCGATCATGTGTTTGAGCAGGGTGCTCTTGCCGCACCCGCTCCCGCCCATGATCACGAAGATTTCCCCGCGCCGGATGCTGAACTGCAGGTCGCGCATGACGACGAACGAGCCGTACGCCATCGTCAGGTTTCGCACGTCTATCGCGGGTAACTCTTCGGGCATCGTCATATCTCCAGAACGGCGGCCGCCCAGTCGATGCAGGCGTTCGCCAGAATGATCAGCGTGATCCCGGTGACGACCGCGGAGGTCGTCGCTTCCCCGACCGCGCTCGCGTCATTTCCCGTTTGCAGGCCCCGCAGGCAGCCGGCCAGGCCGATGATGGCGCCGAAGACGGTCCCCTTGAAGATCCCCAGCAGCGCGTCGGTCATGGTGAGCGGTTCGAGAAGCCCCGTCAGAAACTGGGTGGTGGTGACATCCAGCATGGTTTCGGAGACGAGCATGCCGGCGGCGAGGCCAATGAAGTCGGCATAGACCGTCAGCAGCGGCATCATAAAAAACACCCCCATCAACCGCGGCAGGACCAGAAAATCGAACGGGTCGATGCCAAGCGTGCGCAGCGCGTCGATCTCCTCGGTAATCTTCATGCTGCCCAGTTCGGCGGCGAAGGCGGCGCCGGTGCGGCCGGCCATGATGATCGCCGTCATCAGGGCGCCGAGTTCGCGCAGCATCCCATAGCTGAGGAGGTAAGATACGTAGTAATCCGCCCCGAAGCGACGCAGGACGACCGCGCCGAGGAAGGAGACGATCAGGCCGACCAGAAAGGCGATCAGCCCCACGATGGCCAGTGCCCCGGAGCTGTTGCGCTGGACGATCCGCCAGAAGTCGCGCCACTGGAAACGGATGCGCCCCGTGAGCAGCCGCAGCACACTCAACGCCGCCTCGCCCATGAACCGGATGAAGGCGAGCACATCCCGGCCGGCGCGCATCCCGCGCTCGCCCAGTTGCGCGATGAGGGTGGCCGGGCGTTTCGCCGGCGTCTGCGACGACTCGGGCACGCTGCGCGCGAGGGCGACGAGCCGGGTTATCTGCGTCGGGAGACCGGATGCGTCGAACGCGAGGCCGTCCGCCTCGCAGCGCGCCTGGAGATCGTTGAGAAAATACAGCAGCCCGCTGCCCCACACACCCAGGCCCGACGCGTCGAACGCCACCGAGCGGACGTCGCCCGCGCGCATGGACGCATCCAGCAGCGGCCCCGCCTGCGGCAGCGCCCCCTCGAGTGGCCAGTCACCCTGCAGCCGGACCACGAGCGTGCCGGCCACGATGTGGGTGTCAACGTTCATGCGTTCCCCGCATGCGCACGATCAGACGTCGAGGTCCTCGACCTCCGCGGCATGCTCCATGATAAACGTGTAGCGCGCCCCCGAATCCTTACCCATCAACTCGGTAATCGTGTTCTCGGTGGCCACGCGCTCCGCGTCCGGGATGGTGACCTGGAGGAGCCGGCGTTTCTCCGGGTCCAGCGTCGTTTCGTGCAGTGTTTTAGGCATCATCTCGCCCAGCCCCTTGAAGCGCTGAATCTCGATGTTGATGTTCTTGCGGCCCGACTTGATCTTTTTCGTGATCCGCTCCTTGTCGGCCTCGTCGAGCGCCCAGTAGGTCTCCTTCCCGGCATCGAGCCGGAAAAGCGGGGGCTGCGCGATGTAGACGTACCCTTCTTCGATGAGCGGACGCATGTAGCGGTAGAAAAACGTCAGCAGCAGCGTCGCGATATGGTGGCCGTCGGAATCGGCATCCATCAGCAGGATGACCTTGTGATACCGGAGCCGCGCCAGATCCATCTTGTCGCCGATCCCGCAACCCAGGGCCTGTACGATGTTCGACAGCTCCTTATTCTCCGTGACCTTGCTCAGCGTGGCCTGTTCGGCGTTGAGCACCTTGCCGCGGAGCGGCAGCACCGCCTGCGTCTTGCGGTCCCGCCCCTGCTTGGCGGAACCGCCGGCGGAGTCGCCCTCGACGATGAACAGCTCGCTGTCCGACGCCTCCGAGCTCGAGCAATCCGCCAGCTTCCCGGGTAGCGTGAGCCGCTGCGAAAGGCTCGTCTTGCTCCGCACGCTGCTCGCCGCGGCGCGGCTCGCGAGACGCGCCTTCGCCGCCTGGATCACCCGGACCGCGATGGCTTCGCCCGTCGTCGGATGCGCGTTCAGGTATTGTTCGAGTTCGAGGCGCACCGCATTCATCAGGAGCGCGCGGGCCTCGGGGTTGTTGAGCTTGTCTTTCGTCTGCCCCTGAAACTGCGGATCCACCATGAACAGGTTGATCACGGCGATCATCCCCTCGCGGATGTCGTCCGCCGTCAACTCCAGCTTCTTCGGGAGCAGGTCGTGCGTCTCCATGTAGGCGCGCACGGCCGAGCGGACCGCGTCCTTTAAGCCCTGGACGTGCGTGCCGCCGTCCCGCGTGGGGATGCCGTTCACAAACGCGTCGATCCGCTCCTTCGGCGCCTCGGTCCACTGGATCGAGATCTCGGCACGCTGGCCGCCAACGAGCTCGTTTTGCTTGATGAACAGCGCGTCGGCATGGACGACGCGGGCCGCCTCGTCCTTCACCACCTTCTGCAGATATTCGGCGATGCCGCCCTCGTGGTGGTACTCGTACTTCTTGCCGTTCACGTCGTCCTTGAAGAGAATCTTCAGATTCCCGTTCAGGTACGTCTTGATTTCGAGCTGTTCGCCGATCCACTGGGGGTCGAAGATGACGGACTCGAAGATGTCCGCGTCCGGACGAAAGAAGATCGACGTCCCGGTGCCGCGCACCGTACCGGTCAGCGTCTTGAGCTTCGTGACCGGCACCCCGCGCTGGTACGTTTGCGTGTGTTGCTTCCCGTCCCGCTTGATCGTGGCGATCAGCTCTTCCGAGAGCGCGTTCACGACCGAGGAGCCCACGCCGTGCAGACCGCCGGATGTGATGTAGCTGGTGCCGTCGAACTTGCCGCCGGCGTGCAGGGTGGTGAGGATCACCTCCAGGGTCGGGACTTTTTTCTTCGGATGGATGTCGACCGGGATGCCGCGGCCGTTATCGGTCACCGTGACGCTCTTCCCGTCTTCGTGCAGGATCACCTCGATCAGCGACGCAAAGCCGTTCGTGGCCTCGTCGACCGCGTTGTCGACGATTTCCCACACGAGATGATGCAGACCGGCCTTGCCGGTCCCGCCGATGTACATCCCCGGACGCTTGCGAACCGGCTCCAGCCCTTCGAGGACCTGGATGTCTTTGCCGGTATAGGATGCGGTCACTTCTGCCATGTGTATCGTAAATCTGATGTCGCAAATCGCACAGCGATGCCATCCCGGCCTGCCGGACAGCCACGCTCCGACGCAGCGTTCATGTTGCCGTTTGCGCGTTGCATCGTGCGATTACTCCGTTCCGTTCATCCGGATTTCCACCGGTTCGAGGAAGACCTTCGTCAGATGGCCGCGGTTGATGATGGCGGAGCCCTTCAAGCCGCGGTTGCTGACCTTGAATTTGGTCGTGCGCACGGTCTCCTGCCGGCCCCGGCTGGTCTCGACCGTGAGGCCTTTCCGGGCGGAATCGGACAGGACATACCCGAACACTTCGTCGCCCTTGTTGAGGCGCATCGCGATCACGCCCTTCGCGGCGCTCCGCACGACGGGAATTTGCTGCACGGGGAAAATCAGCGCCTGGCCCTGCTTGCTGGCGAGGCAGACGTTTTCGTCCCCGCTCGCCAGTTCGGCGCCCAGCACGATGTCGCCCTTGGCCAGTCGCATGAAGAGGCGCCCCGAGCGCGTGGACGCTTCCACATACCCGTCCAGCGGAATGCGCACCGACAGCCCCGTGCGCGAGACGCTCACGATGAACGGGCCGTCCACGTGTTCTTCGCCGTTGGTCTCGAACAGCCCCGGCTCGGGATCCGGCTGGGCCAGCGGTTTGGGCAGCAGCCGCTCGTCGCAGACGATGACGCCGACGATCGTCTCCTTGTCCGAAAAATCGAACAGCTTCTGAATGGGCTCGCCGTAGCCCGTCGTATTGGCGAGTTGGTCGATGCGCGTGGTGTAGACCTTGCCGAAGGTGGTCAAAAACGCCACCGTGGCGCGCGTGGAGCCGTGGATGGCCCAGCCGACCTCGTCCCCTTCGCGGACGCGTATGCTGGCGAGGTCGGTGTAGGATTTCTGCCGTTTCACCCAGCCGTCGCGCGTCACGATCACATATACGTTTTCGGCGACGATATAGTCTTCTTCCGAATACGTAAGCCCTTCGTCCGGGCCGGCGACCACGGTGCGCCGTGCGTCCCCGTAGGCATCCTTGATCTGTTTCAGCTCGTTCTTGATCACCCGCCAGCGCGCCTCCTCATCGGCGAGCAGGGCGCGGATCTCGGCCGCCATGCGCTCCTTCTCCTCGAGTTCGGTGCGGATGGCCTCGATCTCAAGGCTGGACAGTTTGTAAAGCTTGGTTTCCAGGATGGCGTCCGTCTGCACCTCGTCCAGGCGGAACCGGTGCATGAGGCGCTGGGCGGCGTCGGGCTTGTCGGTCGAGGCCCGGATGATCTTGATCGCCTCGTCGAGCGCGTCGAAGATGATCTCAAACCCGCGCAGGATATGGATGCGTTTCTCGAGCTGTTCGAGTTCGTACTGGAGCCGGCGGGTGACGACCTCCATCCGGAAATCCAGGAACGCCCGCAGCGCCGTGACGAGGTCGACCTTCTGCGGCGCGCACACATCCGGGTTGTGCGTCGGCACGAGGCACGTCATGTTGACGTGAAAACGCGTCTGCAGCGGCGTGTGCTTGAAGAGGTAGGCCATCGCGGCCTCGGGGTCCGCGCCGCGCTTGAGTTCGAGCACGATACGGACGTCGTCCGTCGATTCGTCGCGCACGTCCACGATCTGCGGCACGCGGTCGGCCGCCACGTGCTCGGCGATCTTCTCGATCAGATCCCCCTTGGTGAGCCCGTAAGGGATCGAGTGGACGATGATCTGTTTCTTTCCCTCGACCAGGTATTCGCCCCGCAGATCGATCGTCCCCTCGCCGTTCTGGTAGATGGCGATCAGCTCGTCCCGCGTGTTCAGGATGCGCCCGCCCGTCGGGAAGTCGGGCGCCTGGACGAACTTGGTGACCAGGGTTTCGACGCGCGGGTTCGGCGACCCGATCATGTAGATCAGCGCATCGATCACCTCGGTGAGGTTGTGCGGCGGAATGTTCGTGGCCATGCCCACCGCGATGCCGCTCGATCCGTTGACGAGCAGGTTCGGCACCCGCGCCGGCAGCACCACCGGCTCGGAGAGCGTCCCGTCGTAGTTCGGCCGGAAGTTGACCGTCTGCTTCCGGATCTCCTCGAGCACCTCGACAGCCATGGGGCGCAGCTTCGCCTCGGTATACCGCATCGCGGCCGGACTGTCGCCGTCGAGCGAGCCGAAGTTGCCGTGGCCGTCCACCAGCGGGTAACGCAGCGAAAACGGCTGCGCCATGCGCACCATCGCCTCATAAATCGCGCTGTCGCCGTGCGGGTGATACTTACCCATCACCTCGCCCACCACCGTGGCGCTCTTCCGGAACCGCGCGTCCGGGTACAGCCGCAGGTTCGCGTACATCGCGTACAGGATGCGCCGGTGCACGGGTTTGAGGCCGTCGCGAATGTCGGGTAACGCGCGGCTCGTGATCACCGAGAGCGCATAATTGAGATACCGCTCCCGCGCGGTCTCGTGCAATGGAATGACGTCTACTACTGGCATAGCCGATCTCACACAACGATCAAAGAAACCACCCGCCTGAGCGAAAAGGAATCACAAACCCGAGTTGCCGATCATTGATCCAGGGGATCAATATAGAAATATGTGTAAGTAATGTGCAATATGCGCATTGCGGATTACGTGTTAACTAGCGGGCGCATCCTGGGGAATAGATGCGGGATGCTGGGATGCGGGATGCAAGATGCGGGATGCAAGATGCTGGGATGCAAGATGCTGGGATACGGGATGCAAGATGCAGGATGCGGTATGCTGGGATGCGGGCCAACAGCCCCGAGCGACTATCCGTTGAGGTTGTAGGCCAGTGTGAAATAATCGCTCTCGGGATGCGCGTGCAGGCGCAGCACGTTGGCGCGGGCCATGAGCACGAGCGTCTGCGAGGCGCGTTTCTTCGGGATGTTGACGAGATTGGCGAACTGGGCGACGGTGATCCGGCCGTAGTTCTCAAGATAGCGCATGAGCACCTTTTCCTTGTCGCCAAATTCGAACATCACGTTTTCGCCGTTATTTTTTGCCCGCATGAGCCGCACGCTTTCCTTGCTCGCCTCGACGCTCATGTCTTCGATCCGGACGTAGGCCGTCTTGACGTCGGGCTGGGCCGGATCGATGAGGTAATGCGGGCGCAGCTCGCTCTGGGGGATGCTGACGAGGATGACGTTCCGCTTCTTGTTGAGCGAGATGCGTTCGATCGAGTAGGCCACCGCCGGCGCGCAGTATTCCTCCAACGCCTCCCGGAGGGCAAACTCCTCCTCCTCGGAGTCGCGCACGCCGCGCAGCGATCCGTCGTCATCGACCCCCAGCAACAGGCGCCCGCCGTGCGTATTGGCAAAGGCGATGACTTCCTTCGCGATGCGCTCGGGCCGGGGCACGCGCGTTTTGAATTCCAGGGTGGCGCTCTCGCCGAGGGCGACCAGCCGGCCCAGTTCGTCTATCGTCATACCGAAGCCCGATGCTTGGGTGTATCCTGTCAAAATGGTGCGCCGAAGCCGATCCTATGCGTCCGGCTCCATCGCGCTCTCGTCATCCAGCCCCAGCCACTCCTCGTGTTTGGCGGAGCGCGTCATCAACGCGTTCACGGCTTCCTGCGGTTTTTTGCCCTCGAACAGGATCGCGTGCACCGACTCGCAGATGGGCATCTCGATGCCGTGCCGGCGGGCGAGCGCCACCACGGACTCCGTCGTGCGGACCCCTTCGGCCACCATCTGCATGTCGGCCTCGATGTCCTTCAGCCCGCGGCCCTCGCCGATCTGCTCGCCGACATACCGGTTTCGGCTCAGTCCGCTCATGCACGTAACCACGAGGTCGCCGATGCCGGCGAGGCCGGAAAAGGTGCTCATCGCGGCGCCCATCGCCTGCCCGAGACGCCGCATCTCGGCGATCCCGCGCGTCACGAGCGCGGCCTTGGCGTTGTCTCCATAGCCCACGCCGTCGCTGATGCCGGCCGCGATCGCCATCACGTTTTTGGCCGAGCCGGCGATTTGCACGCCGATCACATCGGTATTGACGTACACGCGGAGGCTTCGCGTCATGAACAGCCGCTGGATGGCACGCGCCGTCTCCAGCGAGGCGGCCGAGGCCACGACCGCCGCCGGCAACCCCTGGGCTACTTCCTCAGCGTGGCTCGGGCCGTACAGCACGCCGATGCGATCGGGAGGCACATCGGGCAGGGCCTGTTCGAGCACCTGCGTCGAGAGCAGGAGCGTATCGTTCTCGATGCCCTTGGCCACCGAGACCACCTCCCGCACGTCGCCGGCCCACGGCGCGAAGCGCGCGGCGACGCTGCGCTGCGACTGCGACGGGACGGCGAAAACCCAGACGTCAGCGCCGGCGACCACCCGTTCGGCATCCGCCGAGACCACGATCGAGTCGGGGAGGCGCGCATCCCGGAGGTAAAACCGATTCCGCCGCGTATCCGTCATCTCTTCCGCCAGTTCGGGCCGGCGCGCCCAGATCCGCACGGCATGGCCGGCGGCGGCCAGACTGATCGCCAGCGCCGTTCCCCAGCTGCCGGCGCCGATGACGGCCACCACCCGGCGATCTCCCGCTATGTCGATCCGATCTTCGATGAGCTACCTCGCCTGGCTATCGGCCGGCACCGTGGGCGCTAAACCCAGCGTATCTTGTTTTCGGTCCCCTTGAGCAACCGTTTTATGTTGGACGTATGCGCCAGCACGCCCAGCGCCAGCACGGCCCCAAAAACGATCAGCGGCGTGCCGATTTCGGTCCATCCCAGCCCATACCGCATGACGAGCAGCGAGACGGGGTACGCGGCGGCGCCCGTCATCGACGAGAGCGACACGTATTTCGTCCGCCACAGGACGAAGGCGAAGGTGGCGAGGACGATGACAAAATTCCACGGGGTGATCGCGAGCAGGATGCCGGCCGCCGTGTTGACGCCCTTGCCGCCCTTGAAGCCGGCGAACACGGGATACATGTGCCCGATCACGGCCGCCAGGCCGGCTCCGAGCCGGAGAAACAACGCGTGGTCGGCCAGGAAATCCGGCAGGGCCCCGATCCGGAGCCCCGCGATCAGGCCGGCGGCGAGTACGCCCTTGCCCATGTCGACGAGGGTGGCAAGCAGACCCGCCTTCCAGCCGAGCACGCGAAACGCGTTCGTCGCACCGGGATTCCCGCTGCCGTGCGCGCGCAGGTCGACGCCATAGATCCATTGGCCGACCCAGAGGCTGCCCGGTATCGAGCCGGCGAGGTAACTGAGCCCAAGGATAAGAACGAGGGATACCATGATCGTGGGGTAGTGCCGGTTTCTGACGGCCGCGGTGGGCGCGCGTCAGGCAGGTGTTGATACGGCCGAGCGGGCCGACTGTTCAACGGACGCCGCCGATGACGACCGGCGATTCGCCCAGTGCACGGAGCGTCTCAACCACCGCGCGCTCGTCGGAGGGCGCGACGACGGCGATGAGTCCGATCCCCAGGTTGAACGTGCGGCGCATGTCGTCCTCGGGCACATTCCCGAGCCGCTGGATCAGGTCGAACAGGGCCGGCCGGCGCCAGGCGCTGTAGTCGACCTCGATCACCCGGCCTTCCGGCATGATGCGCGCGGAGTTGCCGGGGATGCCGCCGCCGGTGATGTGAACGAGCCCCTTGAGCAGGCCTTCGCCATGCAGGCGCTGGATGACCTGGAGGTAGGACCGGTGCACGGCGAGCAGCGCCTCGCCGATCGACGCCCCGCCCAGCTCCGCCGGCCGGTCGTCGACCGCGAAGCGCCCGAAAAGGACCTTGCGCGCCAGGGAATAACCGTTCGTATGGAGCCCCGTCGACGGCAGGCCGATCAGCACGTCGCCGGCCTGTATCGACGCACCGTCGATGATCCGGGCCTTGTCGACAACGCCGACGATCATGCCGGCCAGGTCGTATTCGCCGGCATCGTAGATATCGGGCATTTCGGCCGTCTCGCCGCCGATCAGCGCGCACCCGTTCTCCTTGCAGGCCGTCGCGAACCCGCGCACGACATCGACGGCGACGTCCGCCGAGAGCCGGCCGATCGAGAAGTAGTCCAGGAAATACAGCGGCCTGGCGCCGCAGACCGCGATGTCGTTCACGCAGTGGTTGACGAGGTCCTGCCCGACCGTGTCGTGCCGGCCGGTCATGAACGCCACCTTGAGCTTCGTGCCGACGCCGTCCACCGACGAAACGAGCACGGGCTCGGTCATGCCGCTGAAGTCGGGCTGAAAAAAGGCTCCGAAGCTCCCGATATCCGTGAGTACGCCCGGAATGAAGGTCTCCCGCACGAGGGGCTTCATGCGGCGCACCGCCTCTTCGCCTTCATCGATGTTGACGCCGGCGTCTTTATAGGTGGTCATGTAACTTGCTGTCTGGACAAAGCGTGAGGGATGCGGCCGTGCCGCAAGGAGGCGCGCCAAAGATACGAAAGCATCGGGATCGAAAAGCCGGTCCGTTCCGTCTTGACGATTGATTTACAGTCGGCCCCCGTACACCCGGGGCCGCGCTCACCGCTTTCTGGACGCGCCCTTCCCGATGATCGCCTGGATGCGCAGCTGGAAACGCTGGATGGGGGTGAGGGTTATCGGGCGCGTCCAGAGGTCGAATTTGCGGCGTTCCACCTCATCGAGCACGGCGAGCGCACCGAGCCAGGTGCGCTTCAGTTCGCCGCGATAGGGCCGCGACAGATCCCGGATCAGCTCCTGCCCCTGCGCGAAGGCGTCCCGCGCCCGGATCAGCTGTTTCCAGAGGACGCGGCGCAGGGCTTCGTCCGGCCGCCCCTCCCGGAGCGCCTCGACCGACACACCCCCTTTCTCGAGGTCCGACGCGGCGATGAAGATGCGCCCCGCCGCCGCATCCGCCGGCAAGGTCAGCAGCCGGCCGACGATAAAAAAACCGGTCGCGAGCGAACGCGCCGACGGCTCCTGCCAGCGCCCGGTCGCCCCGGCCAGCCGCGCGAGGATGACGCCGTAGGAGCCGGCCCAGTCGTCGGCGAAACCCTGCAGCGCCTCCCAGTCCGGAAACGCGGCCGGTCCGCCGAAAGCCCAGGCGGCTCGCACCTGCCGGGCCAGCCATTCGACGGGTACCCCGTGGGCCTCGCAGGCGGCCCTGGCGGCGAGGTAGGCCCGCTCATCGATCCCCTCGGGAATCCGCCCCTGAAGCAGCGCCTCTTCCGCCGCGACGCAGGCCGCGGAATCACGCAGGGCACGGGCGGTATGCGTCTCGACGGACGCGCGCCATGCCTGGAGGACCGATACGGCCTCGCGCTGCCCGGCCGGCCAGCGCGACGCGTCGAAAGGAATCGGTGCAGCGGTATCGGTTGCCATGGCGACGGGGATCACGTGAGGAGCGTGTAAACTAGAGACTCCCGGATAAACACGCCACCCGCGAGACCGCTTCGGTCGAACACAAAAAAAGATGCCTGCCCGTTTGCGCGGGCAGGCATCCGATACACACGTCGTCGGCGTCGTTTACCGGCCGCCCAGCGCGAAGCGCAAGCCGGCGGCCAGCACCAGCTGATCCGCATTGCCGATCACATACGACAGTTCGGCGTACAGCGCGGCAAAGCCCAGCGCGTAGGCCAGACCGCCCCCGACGTTGAGACCCAGTTCGGAGTCGGAGCTGCTCTGGGACTGCCCCAGCCCTTCCACCTTGACGCGGGCTACCGAGAGATTCAGGCCACCCATGGCGTAGGCGTGGAGCGTGGCCGTCTGGTAGAGGATGTACCGGGCAAGGACGTTGAACGCGATCCAGTTTGCCTTCGTCTCGATGCCGAACCCGTTGAATTTATCCGGCAGGAAGAAGGTGATGTCGCCACCCAGGCCCAGCTTGGCGCTGATGAAGTAGAGGTACATGAGCTGGAGACCGAGCTTCTCGACCTCCGAACCGTAGGCGAGGCCAAAGCCGATGTACTGCATGTCCTGCATGGACTCGGCGAGGGCCGGCATGCCATGCGTCTGTGCATAATTCAGCGTGGGCAGCATGGCGATCGCCGCGTACTGGCTGAGCGAGCCATGGCTCTGGCTGCTTTCCGGCATCACGGACTCGCTGGTGAGTCCGACGTTGGCCATAAATTGCGCCTGGACCGGGCCTGCGCAGCATACGGCGACAAGCAGGAGCGCAGCCACAATGGGTAGCGTTTTTTGCATACTGTACCTCAAGGGTAACGTTGGTAAAACGAAAACACACACGGGCACCCGCGGCACGCAAACGCCGCAGGACCCGCGTTTCACGCACTAGTCCCTACAAAGATCTGAAAGGTGCGGAAACCGCGCGGCAAAAAAAGGCCGGCCCACGCGAACGGGGCCGGCCTATTATCATTTCTGCATGGAAGAAGCGGTAAACGCCCGTCCGCGCCGCATCAGCGACGAAGAATCATCTTCCCGGAGAAGGTTTCGGTTCGGCTATCCATCCGCGCCTCGACGCGGTACAGGTACACGCCCGATGCGAGCCCGGCCGCCTCGATGGCGATGCGCCGGCCGCGCCCCGCGGGCAGCGTCTGCGCCGGCAGGCTCACGACGCGTCGCCCCAGCATGTCGAACACGTCGACCGTGACGGCGCCGCCCTCGGGCAGGTCCATCACGATGGAGGTTGCGTCGGCAAACGGATTCGGGTAGTTGCCTTCCACCGAGAACGCGACGGGCAGCGTCGCCGCCCACTGGTCGGCGGGTTGAATCTTGAGGGCCTCGACCGTGAAGTCATCGATCAGGACGGGTTGCCCGGCGCTGAGATGAAGGTCCTCCACGGGCTGCCCCTTTTTCATCAGGGTGACCACATAGTTGGCGCCGGCGGCCGGAAGCCGGTCCAGCTGGATCTCCAGCGGGAACGCGCTGCTCCGAACCTGCACCAGCCCGCCCCGTTCGGGCGTTACCCACCGCTGGCTGGCAAAACGCACGTCGAAGACGTCGCCCGGCGGCTGCGGGGGCAGGGCAAAACGATCCAGATCGCCGGCCGGCATGTCGGCATCGAAATACAGGGCTTGCGCCGCGCCGTTCGCATCGCGGAACGATACCCGTCCGAACGCGTCGAGCGCGGCCGCCGGGTCGGCGGCCTCGTCGGCGATGGAGAGCGTCTGGCACCGCATGCGGAGTTCGCCGCCCGTGTGGGCCATCACCCAGTAACCCAGGCCCTGCTCGATCCGGTGCATGGGGTAATAGCCGAGCTCACCGCGATACGAGTAGAGCGTCCCCGGCACCAGCAGTTCGCTGCCGTCGATGGCCGCGACATCCATGCTGCAGGAGGGGCCGGCGATCAGATTCCATCCGGGGCGCACGGCGACACGGACCGAATCCATCCGCAACCCGTCGAGCCGGCGGACGTGATCTTCCTCGGAGCGCATCCAGTAGCCCACGCCGGCGACCAGCGCCGTCACGTCCTGGTACGAGGTCCCCACGTAAGACAGCGCTTCCTGCGCGTCCTCGGCGAGCAGCATGCCGGTCGACGTCGTGGCGACCGGGACGCCATAAAGCTCCCATTCGGCATCCGTAGCCTGCTCGTACGCGCGGCTGAGCACGACGCGGTCGCCGGTGATCCCGGACCCGGGGCTCGTGCCGGCCGTGGGCAGGATTTCAATGGCGCTGATGAAGGGCTGGTCGACCTCATGGCCAAAATCGATATCGATATTGCCATCGCTGACATCGACGACGAAACGTTTCATCACCGCCGTGTCGAAACCGACGTCGGCCACGACATCGTAGTTGTCGAGCACCAGCGTGCCTTCGATCGTCACATCGAAAACGCGCGAACCGGGATCCCTGGTGGCGTTGTCGGTATCGGCGAAATAGAGCCGCACATCGTAGAGACCCGACTTGTCGACCGGGAAGTCCCACTGCATCTCGGCGCCGCCGGCCGGATCGAATCGCGTCCGCTGGTAGATCGCGCTGGGCGCGTCGGTGTTGTTGACGCCCCCGAAGTGATAGCGGTTGACGGCGTTGTCGCCCGTATCGGCGTTCACGTACTCGGACGGCTTGTTTTTCGTATCGCGGTCCCAGACGAGCACGGCGTCGCTTTCGGCGCTGCCGCCGGCGTTGACCCGGTAGATCGGCGCAAGATCGAGGGCCGCATCGTTATCCAGAAGTTCGAGTAGGGCATCGGGACCGGACGGATCGATCTGGTAACCGGCGCCGGCGGTGAGGGTGACGACCACCGTCTCCGTCCCTTCAAAGTCGGCGTCGTCCAGCGGACGAATCGCAAAATTGGAGACATCGTCGCCCGGAGACAGGGTCACGAACTCATCCAACGTCTCGTAGTCCTCGCCCATCGTCGCCGTCCCCCCGATCGCGAACGAAACGGTGAGCGACTCGGACAGGTCGCCTACCCGGACGATCTGGAACTTGCCGTTGTTGCCTTCCCCGCCCGGCTCCGCCGCAGTCGGCGTCACCGCCGAAATCGTGACCGTGTTCAGCTCCGTGGAACCGGACACCGATACGTTGGCCAGCGCGGTGGCGGTAGCCCCCTTGTCGTCCGTCACCGTCAGCGATACTTCGTAGATGCCGCCCTGGGCATACACGTGGCTCGGCTTCTCGCCCGTTCCGGTGGTCGCGTCGCCGAACGTCCAGCTGTAGTCGGCAATCGATCCATCCGGGTCGTCGGACTTGGAGGCGTCGAAGGCTACCTCGAACGCATTGTTTCCGGAGATTGAATACGTAAAGGAAGCGGTGGGCGGTAGATTCGACGGCGCGTCGGTCGACTGCACAATCGCCACCCAGTCGTTGCTCGTTTCCGACGGCGGCAGGCCGAGGGTGGCGAGCGCGCCGCCGGCCACGCTGGCTACCGTGCCTTTCTTCAATTCGCCCCCGGTGCGCGGGTTGTACCACAACACATCGTAGGCGCCGCCGACGCCGGCCAGGTCCAGCAGGGCGGTCCCCCCGCTCGGGAGGTAGACGGCGTACACGTCACCCGCCTTCGCGAGCACGTAATCATCGATATTGACCGTCATGTCGTTGGCGGGCTCCATATCCTGGAACGGCAGGTACTGCTCGAAGAAGGAGCGGGCATAGCCCATCTGATTCCACAGGATGTAGAAGCGCGACCAGTCTTCCAGCGCGAGGTCGAAGGCCGTATACCATTCCACGCCGGCGCCGCCGCCCATGAGATTGCCCCACAGGGGTCCCTTGCGCAACTCGTCGGCGCGTTCGTTGCCGGCGTTCGGAGCCTGTTCGTCACCGTAAACGGCCCATTTGCGTCCGTACTGGGCGCTCTGGCTGCGGTGGTGGATGGCGAGGGCGTTATAATCCGTGCCGATAGCCTGAAGCGAGGTCGCCTCGAACGATGGATCGCCGAAAAGGGCATCGTAAAACTCGAACGCGGAGCCATCGGAGGTATGCACCGTGATCGGGTGGTCGTAGGGATCGACCGAACGGATATAGCCGGCGAATTCCCGTTTCTGCGGGTCGGAGCTTGGATTTTCCTCACCCAGATTCCACTGGAGCGCGAGGTGGTGACCGAAACGCGCCACGAGTTCGCGGTAGTACAGCTTGCGGATGTCGTTGAGCCCGCTGTTGTCCGCACCGCCGATCGGGCCGATGGCCTTCGCGTTCTGGCGCTCGCTGAGAATCACGTGAAGCTGGACCCCCTTGGCGTCCATGTGCGCGAAGACCTGCTCCCATTGCGCCAGCTTGCTCACGTCGAACCGGTCCCGGACCTGATCCGACTTCCACGGCCAGACGTCGCAGCCGTCGCCGCCGTCGATGTTGTACGTAAGAAAATAGACGCTATTCACGCCGGCGCTGCTCAGGTAGTTGATGCCGCCGATCAGCCCTTTACCCTTCCCGCTCTTCCACGACGGATCGCCGCTGGTCCAGTGCTTGACATGCGGACCGAACGTGTGGATGGAATCGTTGATCGGGTCGCCGTTGCAGGCGGTGTCGTAGGTGCCGTCGAAATCGGCATAGGCGAGGAGGTTCTCCGGCGTATCGGCGCCGGTTTTGAGGAAATAGCTTCCGTCGCCGGCGAACTGGAGGTGATGGCCGCCGACATAGCGCAGCATCCCCTTGCCGCGGTAGTCGACGCCGGATTTATTGGTCGCATCGACCGTGAACGACCCGGAGGCGCCGTCGAACGAGGTCGAGGCGCCGGCGTTGGGGTCGTCGCTGACCGCCACGAACGAGCCGGTACGGAACGACGCGGTGTAGGTCCACGTCCCCTCCTGATCCGGCACAAAGTAGACCCGCCATGTGGCGCCGGACGTCGCGCTCGTTTCGCCCGCATTGCCATCGGCGGCGTAGAAGCCCGGCACCACGTAGGTCGTTCCCGTGGCGCCATGCGTGAAGGTTACTTGCAACCGGTAATCCGTAAACGGATTGACCGCCGCATCTTCACTCGTCTGCGGTCCATCGAATGTGACGCTTACCCGATGCCACACCCGGAGCTCGCCCTCGACATCACCAGCCAGCGCAGGCGAAGCGGCAGCGCCCAGGAGCGCCATGACGACCAGAATGTGACAGAAATAGCGGGAAAGAAATCCAATTCGAGACGGAAAGCGAGGGTATGGTACGGCGGTAACAGTATGCATGAATCGATGGAATCGCACCCACATGGGAACTATGAACGAGGAAACGGACCTGAGAGGGGCTTCAGCGGCCGCAGTGTGCGAGGGGATTTCCTACAGCCTGCGTACGACAGTTCAAAAACTATTCCGTAATCGAGGCCGGGCAGGGGCATGCATGGGTCTGTGTAGCGTGTCAAAACTACATTTTCGTGACAATTAAATAACAGGGTTTATGACCACCAGTCCCTGTCATGCTTTGGCGCATGTAGGGATGCGCCTGACAGGCCGCCGGTATTTCAGCGGCCTCGCGCCGTCAAACGGTACCACGGCGCCAGGGTATCGAACGCCTCGACGACGGCATCGACCAGATGCGGCCCGGCATCGAGGGCGGCGTCGGCGGGCCAGGCGCGTCGCAGCCACAGCCCCTGAAGCCGGCGCGGCGTGTCGGGCAGCGCCTCGATGTGCTGCCCGGATGGGACGACGAACGCTACCCCCTGTCCCCCTTCCCCACGCAACTCCCAACCCGGGGCGGCGAGGATCGCGTTCAGCCGATCGAGCGCTTCACGGGGCGCCGCGTAGATGTGGCGCAGCGCGTCGTCGAACGGCTCGCCGGCCTGCCGGCCGATATAAACCCCGGTCGTAAACCGATCCGGATGCATGCTGCACGCAAGCTGCAGATCGCGCAGCCGGGTGCGCCCGGGTCGGTAGAAGGCCATCCAGAAATGGTGATGACAACCGCCGGCGCCAAAATCGTTTTTCAACAGGCGACTGAACACATTGCGCTCGGTTTCGAGATCGTGCGCACCGGGCAAGACCCAGTGCACGACCAGGTCGTCGCGAAGGAGGGCGAAAGGCGCCTTGAGGTACCGATCGATGGCGGGCTTTTCGATCCGGTACCGGTCGATGTGCGGCTCGGCCTTGAGCCGGGCGAGGATGGCGAAGGCCTCCGGCGAAAAACCGGGAAACGCCAGGTTTTCGTCGGGTATCCTCATGACCCGGGCGAGGCGTCGCGCAGGAATTGGCGGAAGATCGGGTAGTCCGCCGGCATCGCGAGGACATCCGTTTCGGCATCCCGGTACGCGGCGAGCCGGGCCGGCATGTCGGGCGCGAAGCCGAGGGCCTCTTCCACGATCTCGACAAACTTGGCGGGATGGGCCGTGGAGAGCACGACGAACGGCGAAACGTCGCCGGCAGCGCGCTGGCGGCGGACGGCTTCGAAGCCGACGGCCGTATGGGGATCCGCGAGATAACCCGTCTCGTCGCGCACGGCCCGCATCGCCTCCAGCGTCGCGGCGTTGTCCACCCGCTCGCCCCGGATGAGACGCCTCATCCGCTCCGCGTCCAGCAGCCAGTCGAGGCGCTCGAAATTGCTCGGGGCGCCCACATCCATCGCGCTCGAGGGGGTCGTGACGGAGGGCCCGAACGCGGCCTCCTCGCCGGCGAGGTACCGGGGGAAAAAGTCGTTTTCGTTGTGCGCGGCGACGAACCGCCGCACGGGCATGCCGCTGAGATGGGCGAGCACGCCGGCGGACAGATTTCCCAGATTGCCGCTCGGGACGCAGAACGACGGCGGCGTCGACCAGGCGCCCTGTGCGGCGCCCCACAGGTAATAGAGCATCTGGGGGAGCAGGCGACCGATGTTGATCGAATTGGCCGATGACAGCGGCAACGAAGCGAGCTCCGGATCGAGAAACGCCTGTTTGACGAGCCGCTGGCAGTCGTCGAATGTCCCTTCGATGGCCAGCGCGCGGACGCCCGGGCGTTTGTGGATGAGCTGAAGTTCCTGGATCGGACTCACGCGCCCCCTGGGGTAAAGGAGGACGACGTCGATGGCGTCCAGCCCCGCAAACCCGTCGGCCACGGCGCTCCCGGTATCCCCGGAGGTGGCGACGAGGATCGTCAGCCGGCGGCCGCGCCGGGCGAGAAAGTAGGCCATCAAGCGCGCCATCGTGCGCGCGCCGACGTCCTTGAACGAGAGCGTCGGTCCGTGGAAGAGTTCGAGCACATAGGTCTCTTCGCCGTAGACGCCCCCGCCGGCCGGCACCAGCGGCACGGGAAAATCGAGGGCCTCGCGGAGAATCGAGGCGAGCGCGCCCGGTTCGAACTCGTCGCCGATCCAGCGGTCGAGCACCGGAATGGCGAGCGCGTCGAGCGTGGCGGCATCGGTCCAGAGCGCTTTCGGGATCACGGGGATGCCGGCCGGCACGAACAGTCCGCCATCGGACGCGATGCCCTGCAGCAGGGCCTCCTCGAACGATACGCCCGCGGCGCTCCCGCCGCGTGTGCTGACAAAGCGGGTCGCCATCACATCCTGCACACGCCTACAGGGTGGGGCCGGCACACGAAACCCGACACGCCGATGCCCTGGCGCCGGCTGGCGGACTCCATGGCCTCGCGCACGGCATCCGCGCGTTCGGCCGTGTCCCCTATGGCAAACATGGCGGGGCCCGATCCCGTGAGGGCGCAACCGAACGCCCCGGCCTCCATCGCAGCGCGGCGAACGGCTTCGTAACACGGCAACAGCGTCGCCCGGACGGGCTCCACGATGCGATCCTGCATCATCCAGTGGCCCACCGCCTCCCAGTCGCCCGCGCGAAACGCGTCGATCATGAACGCCAGCGCGGATGCGTTATTGACGGCGCTCCGCAGCGGCACCTCCTTCGGCAGGATCGCCCGGGCCTCGCGGGTCAGGATCTGCACCTCGGGCAAGATAACGGCGATCCAGAGGTCGTCCGGCAGGGCGATACGGCGGTACTGCGTCGGGTCGGCTGAGGAGACCAGCACCAGCCCTCCGAACAGGGCCGGCAACACGTTGTCGCCATGCCGGCTGCCCGACGCGAGCGACTCGCCCTCCAGCACGGCCTCCACCAGGTCCTCACGCGCGCACACGCTGCCGCACAACACATTGGCCGCCCAGGCGCCGGACACGGCGCTCGCCGCCGAGCTGCCGATACCCGATCCGGGCGCAAATCCCTTGCGGATACGCAGGTGCATGCCGAGCGATTGCCCGACGCGGTCCAGGACGGCGCGCGCCGCAACCGCCGCGGTATTGCGCGCCGGATCCAGCGTGAGATCCGCGCCGAATCCGTCCGGGTCGATCGAAACGCGGATACCCGGCTCGTCAGTCAGCCAGGCCTCGACAGTGTCGCCGAGGCCGTCTGCCTGCAGGCCGAGCCCGAGCGTATCGAAGCCGGGCCCGAGGTTGGAGAGCGAGGCCGGCCCGAAGACGGTAATGGGTGTATCCAATGCGCGCACGTCCACGGGATGTGAATACGCCTGTTCCACGAAAATCCTCCGAGCTGCTGGAAAAGGACGACCTAAACGAGTTCAGCGCCCGATAGTTCTCGGCCTCGCGGACCCGCCTCCGGCGTCACCGCACGAACGGAAGATCGCCGCGCCCCTTCGTGGGCAGGCGGCTTTCGCCCATGAGATAGATGTCGACCGCCCGCGCGGCCTCGCGGCCTTCCGAGATGGCCCATACGACCAGCGACTGTCCGCGCCGGCCGTCGCCGGCCGCGAAAACACCCGGCACCGGCGTGTGGTAGTGCCCGTCTGTCTGGATCGCCCCGCGGGCATCCAGCGGCACTCCGAGCTGCTCGACCACGCCGCCCGGCTCCGGACCCGTGTAGCCGATGGCCAGCAGCACCAGATCCGCCGGCCAGCGAACCTCCGATCCTTCCACCTCCACAAACCGCGGACGGCCGTCGTCGCCGGTCTTCACTTCGACCTTGACGGTGTGCAGCGCGACCACGCGGCCGTTTTCCGTCTCGAAGGCCTTGGTCATGACCGACCAGTGCCGTTCCGCCCCCTCCTCGTGCGAGCTGCTCGAGCGGAGGATCATCGGATAAAAAGGCCAGGGCTGATGCACCGGCCGGTTTTCCGGAGGCATCGGCAACACCTCGAACTGGGTGATCGTCTTCGCCCCCTGCCGATTCGCCGTGCCGATGCAATCGCTCCCCGTATCGCCCCCGCCGATCACGATGACGTGCTTGTCCGTCGCGATGATGGGCTCGACCTCGTCGAGCGGATGGCCGGCGACGCGTTTGTTCTGCTGCCAGAGATAATTCCAGGCATAATGGATACCGTGCGCGTCGCGCCCCGGGATCGGCAGATCCCGCGGTTTCGTCGCTCCGATGCACAGCACGACGGCGTCGAACGCGCTCAGCGTCTCCCGATCGGTATCGACGCCGATGTGGACGCCGGTCTTGAACGTGATGCCGGCCTGCTCCATGACGCCGATGCGCCGCTCGACGACATGCTTTTCCAGCTTGAAGTCGGGGATGCCGTACTGGAGCAAGCCACCCGGGCGGTCATCCCGCTCGAACACGGTGACCCAGTGGCCGGCCCGGTTCAGCTGGTCGGCCGCCGCGAGTCCGGAAGGTCCCGATCCAATAACGGCTACATGTTTGCCGGTACGGATCGCCGGCGCACCGGGATCCACCCACCCCTCCTTGAACGCCCGTTCGATCGTCTCCCGCTCGATCTGCTCGATCGTCACCGGCGCGTCGATGACGCCCAGCACGCAGGCCGACTCGCAGGGGGCGGGACAGATGCGCCCCGTGAACTCGGGGAAGTTGTTCGTGGAGCGCAGCAGATCGTACGCCTCGCGCCAGCGCCCCTCGTGGACGAAGTGGTTCCAGTCCGGGATGCGATTCCCGAGCGGACATCCGGCCTGGCAGAACGGCACGCCGCAATCCATGCAGCGGGTCGCCTGCGACTTCAGCTTCTCCTCGGGGAACGGCATGTAGACTTCGCCGCTGTCACGGATCCGTTCGTTCACCGGGCGGCGCGCCGGCATTTCCCGCTTGTACGTAAGAAAGCCTCTGGCCTTGTCGTCGTTCTTTTTGGTCATGAGGTACACCATCTTCACAGGGGTTATGCGGCAACATGCCGGGATGCCTCCGGGGCCTGCTCGGCCGTCTCCATCCGCTTGAGCGCGCGCTTGTACTCGACCGGCATCACTTTCACGAACCGGGGCAGCACGGCATCCCAGTCGGCGAGCATCCGGCCCGCCAGGGCGCTTCCGGTGTAGTCTGCATGGCGCTCGATCATCGCGCGGAGTTCAGCCTGATCGGCTTCCGTCTCGACCGGCTCCAGATCCACCATCTCCATGTTGCAGTTCCGGGCGGCGAAGACGCCGTCCGCATCGTACACGTAGGCGATGCCGCCGCTCATGCCGGCGCCGAAGTTGCGCCCGGTCGTACCGAGCACCACCACGCGGCCGCCCGTCATGTATTCGCACCCGTGGTCGCCGATGCCCTCGACGACGGCGCGGACGCCGCTGTTTCGAACCGCGAAGCGCTCGCCGGCCCGGCCGCGCACAAACACCTCGCCGCTCGTGGCGCCGTAGAGCGCGACGTTGCCGATGAGGATGTTGTCCTCGGCCGCAAACGGGGCGGTGGCCGGCGGGTAGACGATGAGGCGCGCGCCGGAGAGGCCCTTGCCGAAGTAGTCGTTCGCATCCCCCTCGACCCGCATCGTGAGACCCGCCACCGAGAAGGCGCCGAAGCTCTGTCCCGCCGAGCCGCGCGTATGGATCGTCAGCGTCCCGTCGGGCAGGCCGTTCGGCCCGTGCCGGCGCACGATCGCGTGGCTGAGCATCGTCCCGAAGGCGCGATCCGTGTTCTCGATATCGAGCGAGAACGTGGTTTTTTCACCCGTTTCGAGCGTGGCGGCGGCGCGCGCGATCAGTTCGTTGTCCTTCACCCGATCGATGCCGTGGTCCTGTCCCTCGGACTGGAACGCCGCGAGCATGTCCGGCACATGCAGGTGCGTGAGCACCGGCGTCAGATCGAGGCTCGACGCCTTCCAGCGGCTGGCCGGGATGTCCTGCTCGAGCAGTTCGACGCGGCCGACCATCTCGTCCAGCGTCCGGATGCCCAGGCTGGCCATGATGGCACGCACTTCCTCGGCGACGAAATGGAAGAAGTTGATGACGTGCTCCGGCTCGCCCTTGAACTTGGCGCGCAGCTCGGGGTCCTGCGTGGCGATGCCCACCGGGCATGTATTCAGGTGGCACTTGCGCATCATGATGCAGCCCATCGCGACGAGCGGCGCCGTGGCGAAGCCGAATTCCTCGGCGCCCAGGAGGGCGGCGACGGCGACATCCCAGCCCGTCTTGAGCTGTCCGTCGCACTCCACCTTGACACGGCTGCGCAGCCCGTTGCGGACGAGCGTCTGGTGCGTCTCGGACAGGCCGAGCTCCCACGGAAGGCCGGCGTGCGCGATCGACGTTTGCGGCGAGGCGCCGGTGCCGCCGTCGGATCCGCTGATGAGGATGACGTCGGCCTTGCCCTTGGCCACGCCGGCGGCGATGGTGCCCACCCCGACTTCCGAAACCAGCTTGACGCTGATGCGGGCCTGCGGGTTGGCGTTCTTGAGGTCGAAGATCAGCTGCGCGAGGTCCTCGATCGAGTAGATGTCGTGGTGCGGCGGCGGGGAGATGAGACCGACGTAGGGCGTCGAGTGACGCACCTGCGCGATCCACGGGTAGACTTTCTCGCCCGGAAGCTGCCCGCCTTCGCCCGGCTTCGCGCCCTGGGCCATCTTGATCTGAATCTCGTCGGCGCTGGCCAGGTAGGCCATCGTCACGCCGAACCGACCCGAGGCGACCTGCTTGATGCGGCTGCGGTTGGGGCTGGAGCGGTCGTAGCGCGACGGGTGTTCGCCCCCCTCGCCGGTGTTGCTGCGCCCCCCGAGACGGTTCATCGCCACGGCGAGGGTCTCGTGCGTCTCGGAGCTGATCGAACCGTACGACATGGCGCCGGTCTTGAACCGCTTGACGATTTCGGTCCAGGGCTCGACCTCCTCGATCGGAATCGGGGTTTGTCCGTCGCGCAGCCGGAGCAGGCCGCGGAGGGAGCCGTGCGCCCGCGCCTCTTCGTTCGCGATACGCGAAAACTCGCTGAACGACTTCGGATCGCTCTGGCGAACGGCCTGCTGGAGCCGGGCGATCGTATGCGGATTGAAGTGGTGATGCTCGCCGTTCCGGCGCCACTGGTAGCGGCCGCCGACGTTCAACGAGGCCAGGGAGACGTGCTGCGCCGTCTGGTAGGCGCGCGCGTGTCGCATCCGCACTTCTTCCGCGATGATGTCCAGCGAGATGCCGCCGATGCGCGACGGCGTCTTCGTGAAATACGCGTCGATGACGTCGCGACCGATGCCGACCGCCTCGAAGATCTGGGCGCCGCGATAGCTCTGCAGCGTCGAGATGCCCATCTTCGACATGACCTTCAGCACGCCCTTTTCGACGGCGTGGATGTAGTTCTCTTCGGCTTCGACCCGCGCCGGCGCCTCGCCCTGCACGGCGTCGAGCAGCGAGGGGATCGCGTCGAGCACGAGGTAGGGGTTGACGACATCCGCGCCATAGCCGATCAGGAGACAGAAATGGTGCACTTCGCGCGGCTCGCCGCTCTCGATGAGCAGGCTGCAGCGGGTGCGCCGGCCGGTCCGGATCAGGTGATGATGCACGGCGCCGATGGCCAGGAGCGCGGGTATCGGCGCCAGCTCGGCGTCGACGCCCCGGTCCGAAAGGATGAGCAGCGTGTTGCCTTCGTCGATCGCCGTGGCCGCCTGCCGGCAGAGCGTGTCGAGCGCGGCCTGGAGCCCTTCGCCCCCTTTGTCGACGGGAAACAGCGTCGACAGCCGGGCGACCTGGAAGCCGGGCTCATCGAGCGCCGCGATGCGCGCCAGCGCTTCGTTGGAGACGATCGGGCCGGAGAGCCGGAGCTGCCGGCAGTGCGCCGGGCCCTCGTCCAGCACGTTTTCCTGCGCCCCGAGGTTCGTGAACATCGAGGTCACGATCTCCTCGCGGATCGCGTCGAGCGGCGGGTTGGTGACCTGCGCGAAGAGCTGCCGGAAGTAGTCGTACAGCATGCGCGGATTTTCGGAGAGCACCGCCAGCGGCGTATCGTCGCCCATCGAACCAAGGGCTTCCTTGCCCGTCAGCATCATCGGCGGGATCAGCATGCGCATGTCCTCGCTCGTGTAGCCGAACACCTGCTGCTGGGCGTGCAGCGCCTCCGGCGCCACGGCGCTCGACGGCGCGTCGAACGGCCCGAGGTCCTCGACCCGCTTCAGGTTCTCGGAGAGCCAGAACCCGTACGGCTGCGACGAGGCGATCTGGTGCTTGATCTCGTCGTCCGAAATGATGCGGCCTTCATCCAGATCGATCAGAAACATGCGGCCCGGCTGGAGGCGGCCTTTCTGGACGACATCCGCCGGATCGATCTCGACGACGCCGGTCTCCGACGACATCACGACGAGGCCGTCGCGGGTGACCGAGTAGCGGGACGGACGCAGCCCGTTACGGTCGAGCACGGCGCCGATGTAGCGGCCGTCGGTGAAGGGGATCGTTGCCGGCCCGTCCCACGGCTCCATCAGGCAGCTGTGGTAATCGTAAAACGCCCGTTTTTCATCCGACATGGACTCGTGGTGCTCCCAGGCTTCCGGGACCATCATCATCATGGCATGCGGCAGCGGCCGGCCGCTGAAGCGGAGCATCTCCACCGCGTTGTCGAACACGGCGGAGTCGCTGGTGCCTTCTTCCAGGAGCGGAAGCAGCTTGGCGATGTCGCTGCCGAACAGGGGCGACTGGAAATGCGCCTGCCGCGCGTTCATCCAGTTCGTGTTGCCCCGGAGCGTGTTGATCTCGCCGTTGTGGCAGATGGTGCGGAAGGGCTGCGCGAGCGCCCACTGGGGCATCGTGTTCGTGCTGAACCGGGAGTGCACGAGCGCGAGCCGGCTGGTGAAAAGCGGGCTGGCCAGGTCGGGGAAATAGTCGCGCAGCTGGTGCGTCGTCAGCATCCCCTTGTACACGATCGTGCGGCTCGACAGGCTGCAGATGTAAAACCCGTTGGCGCCGTCGGACGGGGTTTTGCGGATCGCGTGTTCGAGGACCTTGCGCAGGATGAAGAGCCGGCGTTCGAACGCATCCCCGAGCATCTCGTCATCGCCCTTCCCGATAAAGAGCTGCCAGATGGAAGGTTCGCGTTCCAGCGCGGTGCGCCCGATCGAGCTGTTCTCCGTCGGCACCTGGCGCCACCCCAGGAACTGGAGTTTTTCGTCCCGGATGACCGATTCCACGAGCTGCATCAGATACCGCCGTTTTTCCTCGTCTTTCGGGAGGAAGACCGCGCCGGCGCCATAGGCGCCCAGCGCCGGGAGGTCAAAGCCGGCTTCGCGGCATGCCGCCGTCAGGAACGCGTGCGGGATCTGGGTGAGGATGCCGGATCCGTCGCCGGTGGCCTCGTCACAGCCGCTGGCGCCGCGGTGATCGAGGTTGCAGAGCATCGTCAGCGCGCGATCCACCACATCGTGCGTTCCCTCGCCGCGCAGCGTACAGATGAAGCCTACACCGCACGCGTCGTGCTCGAAATCCGGGTGATAAAGGCCTTCAGAGGGAGTCTGGTGGTCGTTTGTCATGGCATTCCAGGTTCAGTCGTATCGGGTTCAACGTCAAAACCGGTGGGATACAGGTATCCATTCGCGGGCCGGAGCCCAGGCCAGAAGGTTCGTATCCTGACCGCACCGTTGGTGTCTTAGCCATGCGGGGCGGAAGGTCGTGCCGCGGGAAAGGAGGGTTGGAGCCGGCGCGAAGCCGGCCACACGCGGCGCTACATCGTCGTGTGGGGCACTGCCAGCGTCGGACGCGACGCCGCAGGCTCGATGGGGGCGTCCGTCGCGCGGACGTGCGGAGGGGTGCCTGTCGCCAGCAGGTGGTAACAGATCCCGTCGAAAAGGGCCTGCCAGCTGGCTTCGAGGATGTTTTCGGACACACCGACGGTGTGCCAGCTGCGGTGGTTGTCGTGATGTTCGACGAGCACGCGGACCTTGGCGCCGGTGCCGTCTTCCGGGGTGAGCACGCGCACCTTGTAGTCGGACAGGCGCACGTACTGGAGCTGCGGGTAGAACCCGCGCAGGGCCTCGCGCACGGCGTTCGACATGGCATCGACGGGCCCCACACCCTCCGCCACGTTGAGCGTCCGGCAGCCGCCCACGTTCAGGACGAGCGTGGCTTCCGAGTGGGCCGCCCCGTCGCCGTCCTTTTCGTTGCGGACGCGCAGGCGTTCGAGCCCGAAGTAGTCGGTGTTCACGCCCTGGATCGTCCGCAGAAGCAGCTCGAACGACGCCTCGGCCCCTTCGAACTCGTACCCCAGATGTTCGAGTTCTTTGATGCGCTGAACGGCGCGCCCGGCCTGCTCCTTGTCTTCTATGTGGATGCCCAGTTCGTCGGCCTTGTAGCGGACGTTGCTCTGCCCCGAGAGGTCGGAGACGAGCACCCGCCGGCGGTTGCCGACGAGGTCGGGCGCGATGTGTTCGTACGCGCGCGGATCCTTCATCACCGCCGACACGTGCACGCCGCCCTTGTGGGCGAAGGCGCTGTGGCCGACGTACGGCGCGCGGTCGACGGGGTCGAGGTTGGCCACCTCGTTCACGAAATGGCTCAGGTCCGCCAGCGTCGCCAGCTGCTCGGGCTCGATGCAGCTGTAGCCCATCTTGAGCTGGAGGCTGGCGATCACGGCGCACAGATCCGCATTCCCGCACCGCTCGCCGATGCCGTTGATGGTGCCCTGCACGTGCCGCGCGCCGGCGCGGACCGCCATCAGCGTGTTGGCCGCCGCGCAGGCGCCGTCGTTGTGCGTGTGGATGCCGATGGGCAGCGTGAACGCGCCGCAGACGTGGCTGACGATGTCGAACACTTCGTGCGGCATCGTGCCGCCGTTCGTGTCGCAGAGCACCAGCACGTCGGCGCCAGCGCCGGCCGCGGCGCGGAGCGTTTCGAGCGCGTAGGCCTCGTTGTCCTTGTACCCGTCGAAGAAGTGCTCGGCGTCGTACACGACGTATTTGCCGTGCGCCTTCAGAAACGCCACCGACGACCGGATCAGTTCCAGGTTCTGCTCGAGGGTCACGCCCAGCGCCACCTCGGCGTGGAGCGTCCAGCTCTTCCCGAAGATCGAGACGACGGGCGTCTCGGCGGCCAGCAGCGCGAGGAGGTTTGCGTCCTGCTCCGGCGGGTTGGAGAACCGGCGCGTGGACCCGAACGCACAGAGGCGCGCGTGTTGCCAGGATACGTCCTTCGCCAGATCGAAAAAGGCCTGGTCTTTCGGATTCGAGCCGGGCCACCCGCCCTCGATAATGTCGATCCCCAGCGCGTCCAATCGTTTCGCAATACGCAGCTTGTCGCGCGCGGAGAGCGCGACGTGCTCGCCCTGGGTACCATCCCTCAGGGTAGTATCGAACAACTCAACGTGTGTGGCCATGATCGTGCGGGTTCGGGTGGTGCGGCCGGCCGTCAGCGGGATGCCATCAGGCCGGCGCGACGGGCATATTCGAATACGTTGCCGGCCCGCAGGATCTCGGCGACCTCGCCGAGGGGGTTGAGCAGGTATTCTTCGCCTGTCGTGTGGTTGGTCAGTTTGCCCAGCGCGGTGTCGAGCGAGAGCTCGTCTCCCGTCTTGATCACCTCGTTGAGCTTCTGGCGCGTCTCGAACGGCACCACGAAGCCGCCGTCGACGGCGTTGCGGTAGAAAATGCGCGCGAAGCTCTCGGCGATGACGGCCTCGCAGCCGGCCTGCTGCAGCGCGAAGGGCGCATGCTCGCGGGACGATCCGCAGCCGAAATTCGAGCCGCCGATGATGATCGTGTAGACGCTCTCGTGGGCGTCGGGCGCCGTGAAGGGGATGTTGCCGTACGGCAGCCCCTGCTTGCCCGCCGGCACGCCGCTCATCGCATACCGGCCGTAGAGCTTGCGCTCCTCGGGGTCGCTGAGGCTGTAGACCAGATGCTCCGCGGGGATCATCTGATCCGTGTCGATCGCGTCTCCTACGACGTAGGCCTTGCCCTGAATAATGGGTTTCATACCAGCACCTCGCGGGGATCGGTGATGAGGCCGGAGAGCGCCGACGCCGCCACGGTGAGCGGAGACGCCAGGTACACGGCCGACGATTTCGAGCCCATGCGGCCCGGGAAGTTGCGGTTTGTGGTGCTGATGACCACTTCCTGGCCGTGCGTCCGCCCGAAGGTGTCGATCGGACCGCCCAGGCAGGCCGCGCAGCTCGACGGGCCGATCTTGCAGCCCGAATCCCGGAAGATGTCGTGCAGCGAGACGCCGTCGATCGTCGTGGTGTGGAGCGCGTTGGCGACTTCCGTCGTCGCCGGCACGATGTACGTGTCGATCGCGACGCGCTCGCCCTTCAGGATCCGCGCGGCCGCCTCGAAGTCGCCCAGCTTGCCGCCGGTGCAGCTGCCGATGTAGGCGCGGTCGAGCTTCTCGCCCGAGACCTCGCTCACCTTCGCCTTGTTGTCCGGGCTGTGCGGCTTGGCCACCATCGGCTCCATCGTGCTCGCGTCGTAGACGCGGACGGAGTGGTATTTCGCATCGGGATCGGAGTAAACCGGATCGAACGTGCGGTTCGTGCGGGCGCGGACATGCTCGAACGTCTTTTCATCCGGCGCGATGATGCCGCTCTTGCCGCCGGCCTCGATGGCCATGTTGGTGAGCGTCATCCGCTCCTCCATCGACAGGTCGAACACGGCCTCGCCGTCGAACTCCATCGCCCGGTACGTGGCGCCATCGCACCCGATGTCGCCGATGATCGCCAGGATCAGGTCCTTCGCCATCAGGTACGGCGGGAGGCTGCCTTCGAAGACGAACTTCATCGTCTCCGGCACCTTCAGCCAGATCTTGCCCGTCCCCATGATGAGGGCGGCGTCGGTGTTGCCCACCCCCGTCGAGAACATGCCGAAGGCGCCCGAGGTGCAGGTGTGGCTGTCGGTCCCGATCAGCACCTTGCCCGGCAGGTTGAACCCTTCTTCCGCGAGCGCGATGTGGCAGACGCCCTTATAGCGATCCGTCCCCACGTCGTAGTAGTGCGGCAGGTTGTGCTCCTTCGCGAATTCGCGGAGGATGTCCACGTTGCGGTTCGCGTGTTTGTCGGAGGTAAAGATGTAGTGGTCCGGGAATATGACCAGCTTGTCGGGATCGAACACCTTCGCATCCTGCCCGAACTCGCGCTTGAAGATGCCGATGGTGGGCGGCCCACACACGTCGTGCGTCATCAGCACATCCACCTCGACCCAGATGTTCTCTCCGGGCACGACCCACTCCTTGCCCGCGTTGCGGGCCAGAATCTTCTCTGTAATGGTCATGGCTGTTATCTCAAATCGTACATCGTAATTCGTAAAATCGCACGGCGTGATCACTTCGATCCGATTTGCGATCTGCCTTTTTCATGTTGCAATTACGCCGGGTCTCCCTCGAACGAGCTGATGATGCCGTCCGACACAAAACTGACGTTTTCCTGTTCGGCCTGGTGGGCGGCGAGCTTGTTCAGGGATGCGATGTAGGCTTCGGCGGAGGCCTTGAGCACATCGGTGCTCCGGGCGAAACCGTGGAAGCGTACTTCGCCGAGGCTCGTCAGCACCCGCACCTCCCCGATCGCGTCCGAACCCTCGGAAACCGACCGAATCGTGTAGCTTTCGAGCTCATGCGCGGTGCCCACGGCGTAGTTGATGGCGCGGTAGAGCGCGTTCACCGGGCCGTCGCCGGTGGCCCGCTCCTTGCGGACGACGCCGCCCCGGCGATGCTTGATCGTCACCTCGGCGACCGGCTCGTTCTTGCCATCCACCACGACGCGCATCTCTTCGAGGATATAATCCACCTTGCCTACTGTCGGCTTTTTCTCGACGAGCAGGTGCAGATCTTCCTCGAACACCTCTTTTTTCTGGTCGGCCAGCGCCAGGAAGCGCTCGTAGAGTTCTTCCTTCTGGTTCTCGGCGACGGCGTAGCCCATCTTCTCCAGCCGGCTGAAGAAGCCGTGCCGGCCCGAGTGCCGGCCGAGGCGGATCTGCTCGGCCACCTGACCCACATCCTCCGCCTTCATGATCTCGTACGTGTCGCGCCGGCGGAGCACGCCGTGCTGGTGGATGCCCGCCTCGTGGCTGAACGCGTTTTTCCCGACGATCGCCTTGTTCGGCGGCACGGGGAAGCCCGAGGCGACCTGCACCAGCTTGCTGGCGGACATGAGGCTCGTGGTCTCGATGTTCGTGTGCAGCCCGAACTTCTTCGAGCGCACGTGGATCGCCATCACCACCTCTTCGAGCGGCGCGTTGCCGGCCCGTTCGCCGATGCCGTTCAGCGTGCATTCGATCTGCCGGGCGCCGGCCAGCACGCCGGCCAGCGAGTTGGCCGTCGCCAGCCCGAGGTCGTCGTGGCAGTGCGTCGAGAAAATCACCTGCTCCGGGTTCTTGATGCCGGCGGCCACCGCCTTGAAGATGGCGGCGTATTCGCTCGGGATGCAGTAGCCCGTCGTATCGGGCAGGTTGATCGTCGTGGCGCCGGCGTCGACCACCGCCTGCACGATCTCGCACAGGTAGCCGAGGTCGGACCGGCCGGCGTCTTCGGCGCTGAACTCGACGTTGTCGGTGTACGTCCGCGCCTGCGTGACGGCGTCGACGGCCATCTTGATGATCGTCTTCCGCTTCTCCTCGATCGTCTTCCCGAACCGGGGATGGCTGAACTTGGCATCCAGGTGGATGTCGCTCGTCGCGATGAAGGTGTGGATCCGGGTATTCTTCCCGCTCGTGAGCGCCTCACCGGCCGCACGGACGTCCGCTTCGGTCGCCCGGGCCAGCGCGCAGATCGTCGGACCTTCGATGGCTGCGGCGATCTCGGCCACCGACTCGAAGTCCTGCGGCGACGAGATCGGAAAACCCGCTTCGATGACATCAACCCGTAGCTCGGCCAGTTTGCGGGCGATGTTCATTTTTTCTTCCAGCGTCATGGAGGCGCCGGGTGCCTGCTCGCCGTCGCGGAGCGTGGTGTCGAAGATGATGATGCGGTCGCTCATAGAAGTCGGGATTTACTTGCCCTCTCGGTCTTGAGCCTGCGTTAACCGATAGGTACATGTTCCAGGCGTTTGCGCGCCAGGGTGGCGACGCGTTCGCCCATTTCCGTGGTGCCGACGCGGGTAAAGCCCTCGCGCCAGAGATCGCCCGTCCGCAGGCCCTCGGCGAGCGTGTCGTCCACCGCCGCGCGAACCGCTTCGGCGGCGGTCGCCTCTCCGAGCGCGTCGAGGAGCATGGCGGCGCTCAGGATGGCGGCGAGCGGGTTGGCTTTGTTCTGGCCGGCGATATCCGGCGCGCTGCCGTGCACCGGCTCGAAGAGCCCGATGCCGCTGCCCAGGCTCGCGGAGGGCAGCATGCCCAGCGATCCGGGCAAGGTGGCGGCGAGATCCGAGAGGATGTCGCCAAACAGGTTGCCGGTCAGCACGACATCGAACTGCGCGGGGCGCAGCACGATCTGCATCGCGGCGTTGTCGACATACAGCGTATCGAGTTCGATGTCGCTGAACGATGCCTTGTGCACTTCGGGGACGACTTCCCGCCAGAGCTGCGACACGACCAGCACGTTGGCCTTGTCCACCAGCGTCACCTTCCCCCGCCGGCGACGCGCCCACTCGAAGGCGATCGTCGCGATGCGGGCGATTTCGTGCTCGTCGTACACCATCGTGTTGTGCGCCGAGCGCCGGCCGTCCTTCACCTCGCGGCCGCGGGGCTCGCCGAAGTAGATGCCGCCGGTCAGCTCGCGCACGATGAGCATGTCCGTCCCGCGCACCACCTCCGGCCGCAGCGGCGATGCCGCCACGAGGGCTTCCGGCACGGCCACCGGGCGCAGGTTGGCATACGCGCCGAGCGCCTTGCGCAGGGCGAGCAGGCCGCTTTCGGGGCGCATCGCGCCGGTATGGTGATCCCAGGCCGGCCCACCGACCGCCCCCAGCATCACGGCATCCGCCGCGAGGCAGGCCGCGCGGGTGGCGTCGGGGAACGGATTCCCCGCGCCGTCGATGGCGGCGCCGCCCACGAGGTGCGTCGTTTCTTCGATCGCGAACCCTGCCGGCTTCGCCACGGCCCCGAGCACCCGCATGGCTTCGCGGAGCACGTCGGGCCCAATGCCGTCGCCGGGCAGGGTTACGATGCGATAGGTTTTTGCAGCTGCCATCGGCCTACGACTCGACGACGACGGGGGAATCGGCGGTATCGGCCGACTTCTTCGGGCGCAGCCAGCTCATCATCGAGCGCAGCTTCTTGCCCACGACCTCGATCGGATGATCGTGCGAGGCCTTGCGCAGGTTGCCGAAGTTCGGCCAGCCGGCATCGCATTCGGCGATCCATTCGCGGGCGAACTGGCCCGACTGGATCTCGCCGAGGATCTTCTTCATCTCCGTCTTCACGGCCGGCCCGACCACGCGGGGGCCGCGCGAGTAGTTGCCGTATTCCGCCGTGTCGCTGATCGAGTAGTTCATGTAGGCCAGGCCGCCCTCGTAATAGAGGTCGACGATCAGCTTCAGCTCGTGCAGCACCTCGAAATAGGCCAGTTCAGGCGGGTAGCCGGCTTCCGTCAGCGTCTCGAAGCCCGCCTTGATGAGCGCCTCGGAGCCGCCGCAAAGCACGGCCTGTTCGCCGAAGAGGTCCGTCTCGGTCTCGTCCTTGAACGTCGTCTCGATCACGCCGGCCTTCGCGCCGCCGATGGCGGCCGCGTAGCTGAGCGCGAGGCGGAGCGCGTTGCCGGAGGGATCCTGGGCGACGGCCACGAGGCAGGGCACGCCGGCGCCTTCGGTGTACACGCGGCGGACGAGGTGGCCGGGCGACTTCGGCGCGACCATGAACACGTCGACGCCGGCCGGGGGGTTGATCTCGCCGTACAGCACGCTGAAGCCGTGCCCGACGCCGAGCGCCTTGCCGGCGCTGAGGTTCGGGGCGATATCCGTATTGAATACCTTTTTGTGGTGCTGGTCCGGCACGAGGACCATCACGACGTCGGCCCATTTCGTGGCGTCACCCACCGACATGACGCGCAGGCCTTTCTCCGCCGCCTTCTCGGCCGATTTCGATCCCGGACGCAATCCGACGACGACCTCTACCCCACTGTCCGTGAGGTTCAGCGCATGCGCGTGTCCCTGGCTGCCATAGCCGATGACCGCGACTTTTTTCCCCTGGATGATGCTCTGGTCGGCATCGTAATGAACGTTCAATCCCATGTTGAGCTACGTAGATACGGTGGGTGAGGGTGTCAGCTTCCGTGGATGAGCGCGCGACGCATCGCGACCCGGCCACTTCGGTGGAGTTCTTCGATCCCGAACGGCTGCATCATGCCGATAAAGGCATTGATCTTGGTCGCCGGCCCGGTCAGTTCGTACGTCATCGTCTCGTGGGTGATGTCGATCACCTTGCCCCGGAAGATGTCGTTGATGTCCATGATCTGGCTGCGATTCCGCTCGTTGTAGCGGATCTTGAGCAGGCAGAGTTCGCGTTCGACATATTCCTGGTCGGTGAGGTCTTCGACCTGCACCGTGTCCACGAGGTTATTGAGGTGGCGCAGCACCTGGTCGATCTTGCGCGGCGTTCCGTTCGTCACGAGCGTGACGCGGTAGAGCGACGGGTCGTCGCTGATGCCCACCACGACGCTCTCGAGGTCGAAGCCGCGCTGATAGAACAGGTTCACGACGCGGTTGAGGGCGCCGATGGAATTCTCCAGCAGCACGCTGAAGATGTGGCGGCGCAGCTGCAGCGATTCGTCCGCCTGCACCGGCTCGCCGGCGGCTTTCTTGCGGTAAATCTGCTGGGGTGTAAGGGTTGCCTGGCTCATACGAGTCTCCGGAATAACATGTGGGGTCGGAACGGACGGCGGCTCAGAGCGCGTCTTCGTTCCGGTACCGTTTCGTGATCATCTCGCCGGTGGCCGCGCCGGCCGGCACCATCGGGAATACCATTTCTTCCTTCTGGACCTGGCACTCGATGAGCACGGGCGCATCGGTGATGGACCACGCCGTCGCGATCGCCTGGTCGAGCGACGCGGGGTCGCCGGCACGAAGGCCCTTCACGTGGTAGGCCTCGGCGAGCAGGACGAAGTCCGGGTTCGTCGGCGCGAGGTCCGTGTGGCTGTAGCGGTTCTCGTGGAAGAGCTCCTGCCACTGGCGCACCATGCCGAGGAACTGGTTGTTGATGACGATGATCTTGACCGGAAGGGCGTGCGCCGACGCGATGGCCATCTCCTGGGCGTTCATGGCGAAGCCGCCGTCGCCGCTGATGGAGATCACCGGGGCGTCGATCCCCTTCTCGCGCATCCCGAACGCCGCGCCGATGGCCGCAGGCAGGCCGAAGCCCATCGTGCCGAGGCCGCCCGACGTGATGTGCGAATACGGGCGCACGAACTGGAAGTACTGGGCCGTCCACATCTGGTGCTGCCCGACGTCCGTGACGACCACGGCGTCGCCGGCCGACGTCTCGCGCAGCTTCTGGATGACGCCCTGCGCCCGCAGCAGCCCGTCCTTTTCGTATTCGAGCGGGCATTCCGCGCGCCACGTCGCGATCCGGCTCAACCAGGCGCCGGTGTCTTTCTTCGACACCAGCGGCATCATTTTCTGGAGCACCTCCTTCACGTCGCCGAGGATCGGGCAATCGACCGGGACGTTTTTCGAGATGCACGAGGGATCGATGTCGATATGGATCACCTTGGCGTGCGGCGCCCAGCTGTCGAGCTTGCCCGTCACGCGGTCGTCGAAGCGCGCGCCCACCGAAAAGATGAGGTCGCAGTTCTGGACGGCCTGGTTGGCGTACCACGTGCCGTGCATGCCCAGCATGCCGAGCGACAGCGGGTCCGTTTCCGGGAAGGCGCTCAGGCCGTGGAGGGTCGTCGTGACCGGGATGTTCGTCTTGCGGGCGAACTCGGTGAGCAGGTCCGCCGCGCGGGCGTTCAGCGTGCCGCCGCCCACATACAGCAACGGCCGCTCCGATGCCATAATCATCGCGGCGGCCGTCTCGACCTGTTTCATCGCAACGGGAACGTGTGCATTGTACCCGCGGATGGCGACATGCTCCGGATATTGGAAGGTGGTGTTGGCCGCCAGGACGTCTTTCGGCAGGTCGACGACGACGGGGCCGGGCCGGCCCGTTTCAGCGATATGATAGGCCTCGCGGATGGTCCGGGCCAGGTCGCGCACGTCGCGCACCTGGTAGCTGTGTTTCGTGATGCTCCGCGTGATGCCGATGATATCGCATTCCTGGAAGGCGTCGTTGCCGATCAGCTGCGTCGGCACCTGGCCGGTAAAGACCACCATCGGCACCGAATCCATGTAGGCGTCGGCGATGCCCGTGACGCAGTTGGTGGCGCCGGGGCCGCTGGTCACGAGGACGGTGCCGGCCTTGCCGGTCACCTTCGCATAGCCGGCCGCCATGTGCGTGCCGCCCTGCTCGTGTTTGACCAGAATATGCTTGAAGCTCGGGTTCAGGCGCGCGATTTCATCGTACACCTTGATGACAGCCCCACCCGGATATCCGAAGACATAGCGTACACCTTCCGCCTCTAGCGAGCGGACGAAAATCTCCGCGCCGGACATTACGGAACTCGGGGTCGGCAACATCGTGGACTCGGTTGCGCCATCACCCTCAGGCTGGGTAACCTTCGTGGAAGCGTCCTTCAGCATGGTGTGCATCTCTTTTCTGAGGTTTCGCCAATCCCCAGATCCGATGCGGTGTGCGAGTACGCTGCTTTGGAAGTGCCCAGGGATTGACGTGCGATCTAGCCTAGAATAAGTAGATCGAGAATAATGGCTAGCCCGATTAGCAAAATAATCTTGGCCAGACCAAGGCTATCAATCCCCTTCACGATTACGGACGAGCCCTGTACATGCAGCGGGAAACGAGCAACAGCAACCTGAACCTGGGTCCGTCGGGAGTTCATATGGTAGCTGGGGTTCTGCACGTCCTGTTTCGCTGGTGTCTGCGCGGCTCGTTGGAAGGAAGTGATAGATCTAATAACGTGAACGGCTCAGAGACGCGCAATCCCGACAAACATCGGCAATCTTGCAAAACTACTACGCCGCGCGTTCGAGCGGTACCGCTTCCAGTAAACTTTTCTATGCAATTCCCCTCCTGACCCTAACTTTTTACGATCCTTCGTTTCGCCCTACCAGATTTATTGACAGCCCGTGCCATCAAACTTTTCATCAAAAGACACAAGACTTCATCCTTTCTTAACATTCGAGGCGGTCTGGAAGGGCTTCCCCGCCGGCGTAAATCGTTGCCGGGCCGGCATTTGGCGTTTCACGCCGCATGAAATACCGCTTCAATTCGACGTCCGCGTGTAGAGTTCGGTCGGGATCAACTGCACGGCGGGCACGGATTCGCCCCGGGCGTAGGCCACGACGGCCTGAATGGAAAGCCGGCCGATCTCGCGGGGGTACGTGATCACATCGGCGTAGAGCGCGCCCCGGTCCACCGCCTCGATAGCCTCCTTCTTGCCGCCGAAGCCGACGACCTGCACGCGTCCGGCCTTGCCGGCTTTTTCGATGGCCGCCAGCGCGCCGAGCGCCGTCTCGTCGTTGATGCCGAAGATCGCGTCGAGGTCGGGATGCGCCTGGAGCATGTCCTCGGTGGCTTTAAACGCCTTGTCCATGGAGCCGCTGCCCGGAAGCACGGAAACGATCTCGACCGCCGCGTCCGCCGCATTGGCCTCGGCGATGGCGTCCCGGAATCCCCGCGTCCGCTCGATCACCGATTCCACCTCGGGATGATCCACGATGCCGACGCGCCCCTGCCCGCGCAGCATCTCGACAATCGCGCGGCCGGCTTTTTTGCCCCCGTCGTAATTGTCGATCCCCACATGCCCCACTACGTCCACGCCCTCGGCCAGCGCCGCAATGTCGGCCGTGAACACGGGGATGCCGGCGCGATTGGCCTCCGCGATCGAGGTTCCGATGGCGCGGGAGTCGGTCGGCGTGACGATCAGCGCGTCGACGCCCTGCACGATGAAATCGGCGATCTGGTTTTGCTGCTTCGCGATATCGAATTCGCCCGAGACCAGCATCACCTCGATGCCGTTGGCATCCGCCTCCTGCTGGAGCGCATCCACCAGATCGAGAAAAAACGGATGCGTCATCGTCAGGACCGTGACACCGACGCGGATCGCGCCGGCATCCCCCGCCTTCTCGGCGGGCTGACCGCAGGACGCGAGGAGCAGAAGCACAAGCAAGACACGCATGAGAGTGGTGATTAGCGATTAGCGAACAAGGAGTTGTGAGGGGGGAGATTACGAATTGACCGGCGTATATGGAATTCCCGATCGTTTATCCCCAGGGCCATCGCATGCTCTTCAAACGTGAGCATCTCCCGGTATGGGGGTATAGGAGGTTTTGCGGTAAGAAGTGCCCCCATGCACCCAAACTCCCAGACGCTTCTCGCGGCCACGGCGAGCATGCGATGGCCCTGCGTTTATCCCCACCTCACCCATCGCAATTCCTTGATCGCTAATCGCCACGCCTCCGTCGCAAATCGCAATTCCTTGATCGCTAATCGCTAATCATCCCCCTTCCAGAAACATCCGCGCCCGCTCGACCATCTCGCGGCTGCCGATGTAGAGCGGACACCGCTCGTGCAGCGACCGGGGGACGCGCTCCATGACCCGGTCGTAGCCGTCCGTCGCGAGGCCGCCGGCCTGCTCGACGATAAACGCGGTCGGGTTCACCTCATACATGAGCCGCAGCTTCCCCCCGGGATTCTTGGCCGTCAGCGGGTAGATGAAGATGCCGCCCTTGAGCAGGTTGCGGTGGAAATCCGAGATGTAGGATCCGATGTACCGGGTCGTGTAGGGCCGGCCGGTAGAGGCGTCCTCTTCCTGCATCCACTTGATGTAGCGCCGCAATCCGGGCTCAAACGCGTGGTAGTAGCCCTCGTTGATCGAATAGATGCGCCCGGTATCCGGGATGCGGATGTCCGGATGCGACAGGAAAAACTCGCCGATGCTCTGGTCGAGCGTAAATCCGTTCACGCCGCGCCCGGTCGTGTAGACGAACATCGTGGAGGAGCCGTAGATGACGTAGCCGGCGGCCACCTGCTCGGTCCCGGGCCGCAGCGCCGCCTCGAGCGACGGCGGAATGCCCGGGGGGAGGTGGTAGATGCTGAAGATCGTGCCCACCGACACGTTCACCTCGATGTTGGACGACCCGTCGAGCGGGTCGAACAGCACCATGTACTCGCCGCTCTCCCCGTTCGGGGTGTCGAGCACGATCGGATCGGCGTACTCCTCCGACCCGATCAGACAGCACTCCCCGCCCCGCCGGAGGGCGCGCACCAGTTCGTTGTGGGCCATGGCGTCGAGCTTCTGCTGCGTCTCGCCCTGGACGTTCACCACGCCGGAGCTGCCGCCGAGGTCGACCAGGCCGGCCTTGTTGATTTCGCGGTTCACGATCTTCGCCGCCAGGCTGATATCCCGGATCAGCCGCGAAAACGCGCCGGTCGAATGCGGCAGGCTCTGCTCCTGCTCGATGATGAACTGCTCGAGGGTTTTCCACTGCCCTACTGGGGAAACAATGGGCGGTACGGTCTCCTGCATCGGAATAATCCGGTTGATTCTGGAAGCGCTTTTCTGAGGTGCGAAATGGCAAACGCTACAGCCCGGAATTTGGTTCGCCTCCTCGCCACTCACCCACCTTCCCATTGGCCCATGGCCCGAGCCTCCTATCCCCTCAACGCGGCATACGCCTTTGCCAGGCGCCCCAGTACCTCGCGCGTCCGCGGCAGCGCCTCCGGATCGGCATCGGGCAGCTCGCGCGCGAGGCGGACGAGTTCGTCGGGGGTGTCCACGTCAAACCAGGGCGGCAATACGGTCACCTCGGCGCCGGTCTCGCCGGCGCGTTCCAGGGTTTGCATGAACACCTGGTCGTGACTGTAGGTCATCCCTTCGAAGAGGTGCGGATAAAATTCGTTCATCCCGAGCAGGTAGTACCCCCCGTCCTCGCTCGGCCCGATCGAGATGGCGTAGGGATCGTCGAGGATGCGAAACGCCTCGTCGATGAAGGGCGACGGGAGCGTCGGGTGGTCGGTCCCGATGATGACCGCCTTCTTGTATCCGGCCATGAACGTCTCCAGAAAGGCATGGCCCATCCGCGCCCCGAGGTCGGCCCCGACCTGCGCCTGCCGGCTGACCGGCTCCGGCACGACGCCGGCCGGCATCGTTTTATCTGATGGCGGAAGATAGAGGCGGACGTCGACGTCCAGCGCGGCGTACTGCGCGAGCGCGTCGGCCAGAAACGCCGTATACAGCTCGGCCGCCTGCGTCGGCGTGAGCAGTTCGGTGAGGCGCGTCTTCACCTTGCCGGGCTCCGGGACCTTGGCGAAGACAATGAGGGCGGATGGGGACATGCGAGGTTGGGTTTGGGACATCACCAAACGCAGGGCCGGCCCAGGCGATCCCGGATGCCATGCGGCAGCGTCCCGTAGGTCGGGTTAGCGCAGCGTAACCCGACGTCATCCAACCACATCGCGACAATAAATATTCGTCGGGTCACGGTCTCTGGGTGGACCTGACCCGACCTACGGGATTCGGCGGTGGAAGCGTATCCCGACATCATCCAACCACATCGCGACCATAATTATTCGTCGGGTTACGGTCTCTGGGTGGACCTGACCCGACCTACCCAGGATTCAGCGGTGGAAGCGTAACCCGACGTCATCCAACCACATCGCGACAGCAGGCCTAATTATTCGTCGGGTTACGTCCCTGGGTGAACCTGACCCGACCTACGGATTCGGCGGTAAAGGTACCCCGACGCCATCCAACCACATCACGACAATAATTATTCGCCGGGTTACGGTCTCTGGGTGGACCTGACCCGACCTACGGGATTCGGCGGTGGAAGCGTAACCCGACGTCATCCAACCACATCGCGACAATAATTATTCGTCGGGTTACGGTCCCTGGGTGGACCTAACCCGACCTACGGGATTCGGCGGTGGAAGACGGCCTCGATCGTAGGCCGGCGACAAAACCCCGCACATTGAAACGGACGATCGCGTTCAGGTCGCGAAACCTCCTCCTCATCCTCCTGTACACGCCCTGTCGACTCCCCTATGCCAGCGATTGCGGCAGACAACTCCCACTGCATAGCGCGCAGTTCGTGCAGCGGCCTCCTCCTCGGGCTCGATGTCGGCGCCCAAGTCTGCAGCCCGAACGCTACCTCGCTACAACCTGGCCCCGGTGACACCCATGTGGACACAGACCATGACCCTGATCTTATTTGTCGTCACAATAGGGATCGCAAGCCTGTCAGAGGCGTCCGCCGCAAACGGTGAGGTACACGTGATCGTGTACCTCGCCGACGGCCGTGTCATTCGCGTCGACCCGCAAACAGGCCAGCACGTACTGCTCTTCTCTGATGCCCACACCGGCCATGCGCAAGCATCGCGCGTACAGGTCAGCGCGGTCGGAACCGTAGCATACGTTGCTCGCGAGGGTGATCATGCTGACCATCTCTATGTCTGGCACAACGGGGTCATGTCCAGCTTTTCATCGCGGGATTTTACCTTCGGACACGTGATCTGGGACGAGCAAGGGTGGCGATTACAAAGAGATACCCTGGCCAGCTACCCTCCCTTCGTGCTCTCGCCCGATGGCCGGTATGTCGTGCGCTATTTCAACGACACCATCGACTTGCTTCCCGGCTCCTCATCCGGTTATCCCGAAACCCAGATCGTACAGTTTTCACTCGGCATTTTGGATACGTCAACGAATAGCTTCAAGACCATCCGCATTGACACGTTGCGCACGGATGGCTACGATGCCGACCAGCAAATTGTGCGAAGAGTGACGGGGTGGTCCCGAGCAAATCCTGAATGGCTGTATGTCCAAGAGGTGCAGGAAGATCATCAGATGGGGCATGATGCGATGAGTGGGCTCTGGGCAGTCAACGTGGTATCTGGCTTGACGCGGCCTATTCCAGGCAAGGTGGACATCATATTGGACGTGGCCCCTAACGACTCGCTGATCGCGCACACACCGGTCGATGATACCTGCTGCGCGGGAATCAATTATTCTAGCAATGACCTCATTCTCTATTCCCTGGCTTCGGATGCCAACATCACGCTATTCAGCGAATACGAGCGGTACCACAATATCGACCAGGCGGAAGAGCACGCGCCGATCAACGCGGCATTCTCCCCGGATGCGCACTGGATCGCCGCCACCATCGACGAGTTGATCGTCTATGGAGCCGCATCGAATAATCCCGGTGAGTTTGGTGATCCTGATTCAACGAGCTACACCGGCCGGTACCTTTGGCTGAAAAATTTGCGGGACGGTGTAGAGAAATCATTCAAGAACCGCGAATTCATTGGCTGGATCGACAGCCAGCACGCACTTGTTCGCTCGTATGAAGCGCACTTCGAAAAGGTAGATGGCGGCCCGTCAAAGCGCATCGAAAACCGGGGTGAGCCGATGCTACTCGAGATTCACACAGGCACGGAAGCGCCCTTATTCGCCGGCGGGACTCCAGGTGAGATACAGATGCTGCACATCGCTTGGGTAGATCGCAAATAGCCGAACAATCGCACCCATCTCGCTTGTGGAATTTCCTCTATAGATTGGGCGCATTGAATGGCAACTGCATGCTGTGTTTTCATCCTATGGCGATGGGAGACTTTATCATGCGGTATACTAATGAAACCTGAAACAGCCAGCACGTCGGCCTGAACCATGCTGCTGCTCTCGGATGCCGTTTGGATCCCCGATCGGGTTGGGGATGACGCTCAGCGCCGCATCCGGTCGATGATCTGCTTCAGCATCGCCACCGTATGGTCGATCGATGCTTCCGTCGTGGCGCGGCCCAGCGAGAAGCGGACGGAGGCGGCCGCCGTTTCACGCGGGACGCCCATCGCGAGCAGGACGTGGCTCGGCTCGATGGCGCCGCTGGTGCAGGCCGACCCGGAGGAAACCGCGATGCCGGCCATATCCATGTTCAGCAGCAGCATCTCGCCGTCGATCGGCTTGCCCTCATGCGGACGAAATGCGATGTTCAGGATGTGCGGCGCCGCGTGGCCGAGCGGCGTATTGACGATAAACGCGCCGGCCAGCCGCGCCTCCAGCCCTTCCAGCAACCGGTTACGCAACCCGGTGAGGCGCTGCCCCTGCTCGACATGGCCCGCATAGGCCCGCTGCATCGCCCGGGCGAGTCCGACGATGGCCGCGACGTTCTCCGTCCCGCCCCGCCGGCGGCGCTCCTGCGAACCGCCCTCCACCAGCCCGGACAGCTCCGTCCCGCCCCTCACGTACAGGCATCCCACGCCTTTCGGGCCGTAAAACTTGTGGGCCGAGACGCTCATCATATCCACGCCCAGATCGGCGACCCGCGGGGCGAAGTGGCCGGCGGACTGCACCGCGTCGGTATGCACCAGGATACCGCGGGCCCGGCAGGACGCGGCGATCTCGGCGATGGGATTGACGACGCCGGTTTCGTTGTTGACGTGCATCAGGGAAACGAGTGCGATATCGCCGGCCAGGGCGTTTGCCACCGCGTCCAGCGCTACGCCGCCCCCGTTGGATGGCTCGATAAAGCGCACCGCGCGTCCGGCATCCCGGAGCGTACGAGCCGGCGTCAGCACTGCTTCGTGCTCGGTCAGCGCCGTCAGCAATCCCCCCTCGCGGCGCCCGAGCGCCCCTTTGATCGCCAGATTGTTTGCCTCGGTCGCGCCGCTGGTGAAAACGATCTCCGACGGCTCGGCCCCCAGAAGGCCGGCCACCGTTTCGCGGCTTTCCTCGACCGCAAAACGCGCCCGACGGCCAAGCGCATGGACGGAAGACGCGTTGCCGTACGACTCCCGGAGGAACGGCATCATCGCCTCGAGCACGGCCGGATCGAGCGGCGTGGTGGCGGCGTTGTCCAGGTAGTTGGGCATTTGATCAGCGATTGGCGAATAACGATTCGGGCGGGCGAGGCGTAGCGTGATCCACGCTCCGATCTTGAAACGAAAAGCGCCGTTGGTGTTTCAAGCGACGTCAACGCATCTCATATCGCGAGCTACATGGAAAAACTGGTCATCACGGGAGGACGGACGCTGCAGGGCAGCCTGACGGTGGGCGGATCCAAAAACACGGCGCTCGCGCTGCTCACCGGCGCGCTGCTGCCCGAGGGCACGAGCACCATCGCCAACGTGCCGCACGTGCGCGATGTGCGCACCCTGGCGCAGATCCTCGAATTCACGGGCGCGAAAGTCGAGATCCCCGACGCCGGCCCACTGGTCGTGCACGCCGAAGACGTCAGCTTTCCCGAAGCCCCGTACGAGCTGGTGAAGAAGATGCGGGCCTCGTTTTACATGCTCGGCGCCCTGCTCGGCCGGTTCGGCACGGCACGTGTCTCGCTGCCCGGCGGCTGCGCCTGGGGGCCGAGACCGGTCGATCTCCACATCGAGGGCATCAAGGCGCTCGGCGCCGAGATCGACCTGGAACAGGGCTACGTCATCGCCCGGGCGCCACACGGCCGGCTGCCCGGCGGCACCTTCCGGCTCGAACCTTCCAGCGTCGGCGCCACGATCAACCTGCTGCTCGCCGCCGTGCGCGCCACCGGATCGTCGCGCATCGAAAACGCGGCGAGCGAGCCGGACGTCATCGTCTTTGGCGAGGCGCTCCAGCAGATGGGCGCGAAGATCGCCGGCCTGGGCACCCGCACGATAGAGATCGAAGGGGTCGACACGCTCCACCCCGCCGCCATCACCAACTGCCCGGACCGCATCGAGCTGGGCACGTTCATGATCGCCGCGGCCGTCACCGGCCCGGCCGGCGGGTCGGTGCGCATCCTCAACGCCGAACACCGCCACCTCGGCGACGCCTTCAAGGAGGCCCTGGCGGAGGCCGGCGTGCGTGTCGAGTACGGCGACAACGAACTGGTCGTATGGACCCCGGAGGTCATCCACCCCATCGATATCGAGACGGCCATCTACCCCGGTTTTCCCACCGATCTCCAGGCACAGTGGACCGTCCTCATGGCAAAAGCCGCCGGCACGTCGCGCGTTACCGACACGATCTACTTCGACCGGTTCAAACACATCCCCGAACTCGAGCGCATGGGACTGCGTGCCCGCGTCGAGGGCAACACGGTCACCATCAAGGGGGGCCAGCAGCTCAAGGGCGCCCAGGTGATGAGCAGCGACCTGCGGGCGAGCGTGTCGCTCGTCCTCGCCGGCCTCATCGCGAAGGGCGAAACGCACGTCCTGCGCGTCTACCACCTCGACCGCGGCTACGAGAACCTCGAAGCCAAGCTCCGCACCGCCGGCATCGCCATCTACCGCGAACAATACGACGAATTCGCCCTGCCGGAGCATCCGGAGGGGTAAAAGATGGGTCAGGGCTCGCTGCGCTCGCGGCCATTGGTCACGGGTCATCAGTGACTGGTCATTGGGCAATAAAGTCACTGGTCATGAGCAAAAAAAGTCACTGGTCATGGACAAAAAAGTCACTGGTCACTGGTCATTGGAATGGTGTCAGCATTAGATATCCAGTGACCAATGTCCAGTGACCAATGTCCAGTGACCAATGTCCAGTGACCTCTTCGGGTAACACCCGAAGACCCTCCCATCAAAACAACGCGCTCATCTGCACCCGCATCGTGTGCAACGTGGGGGCGCCGGCGGGGGCGCGGCCGTCGTAGGAGAAGGAGAGGCGGAGGTAGCGCGAGAGGGTATAATCGCCCTGGAGGCCCCATAGCAGCGACGTGCCGGCGCCGCGGCCGTCGGTCAGCTCGAACTGCGCGAGCCCTACGGCCTCGCCGTCGAGCTGGATGAGCGAGACCTCGCCGCGCGTCGTGAGCTGCAACTTGCGGACGACGGCGTACCGCGCCTCCAGCGGGATCCGCCACATCCTCACCTTGCGCCCGAGCAGCGTGTCTTCCTTGCGCGCCAGCACGCTGCCGGCGACGAAGGTGTACGACCGCGTCGGCGAAAACGACACTTCCGGCTCGAGCCGGATACTTTCGATGTTGTAGCGGCGCGAAGCGAAGGCCTCGCTGCCCAGCCGGTTGGTCTCCAGGGCGCCGGCCAGCTTGACGGCCCATCGGTCCGACAACCGCGACCGGCCTTCCAGGCTCCAACTATTGAGAAACCGCGTCTCTTCGCCGGCCGCCAGTTCGGAGAGGCCCCGCGTCTGGTTGAAGCGGACATCCAGCCCGAAACGCGGGTTTGCCCGGAAGAGATAGATGTCCTGCGCGATGCGGAGCCGGCCGTTGACGGTATGCTCCGGGCTTCGGTAGCGGCTCAGATCCATCAGGTAGATCCGAGCCAGATCCGGGTCCCGGCTCTTCTCGGAGAGGTCGATCGTCGTCTGCGTGCTCACCTGCGCCAGCGCGCGCTGCCACGCCGCACCGGCGCGGCGCCACGCCTTCGCCGGATCCAGCCGCAACCGCAGCCGCGCGCCGACCCCGATGACCGACGACAGGCTGTCCGACGGCACATACGTCAGCACGTACGTCCCCTCGTTCGGAGTGCGCTCGGGGAGGAACTCGTCGATCTGGATCGCGCCGTCCTGGTTCGTGTCTTCCCAGACGAACTGCCCCAGCTCGGGTCCGGTGCGGATGTAGATTTCCTGGAGCGTCGGCGTCCGCTCGGTGGCAGCTTCGTAGCGCAGGTTGACATCCACCACGCGCTTCGGCGTCGTGAACTGGGTGGTGGATCGGAGGATGAGCGACTCGTTGTCTTCCCGCCGCTCCTGCGTCCGGAAGTAGTCGGTAAAGCGACGCACGCGGTACCCGAGGCTGCCTTCGGTGGTAAGCCGGTCGGACGCTTCCCAGTTGAACTGGGTTTGATAGGTCGTCGCCGTGGCCGCGTCCTGCAACGCGCCGGCGGCCCATTCTTCTTCAGCACGCACGGCCACGCTGGCGCCGGCCTGGAGCCGCTCGGCCGCCCACGCGAGGCCGGGGCGCACCTCGAGAAAGGCGAGCGATGCGCGGGTGAGGCTGTCGGTGCCGGCCACCCGCTGCCGGCGTCGCTCCTGCTCCAGCTCGATGTACGGCGTGAATCGTTTCCCGAACACCGGCTGCGCCAGCCGCCCCCGCTGCCGGAACCACTCCCCCTCCTCCGAGGCGAGGGCGTTTGAACTCACGATCGCCTCCAGCCGGTAGTCGGCCTGCGGCCCGCTCGACTCCGTGAGGCCGGCCTGACCCAGCAGGCGCCGGCTCTTGAAGGCCTCCCCGAGCGTAAGCCAGCCGGCTTCGCCGCGCACGAAGGACGTCGGCGTGACCCGCACCTCGACCGCCGCCTCGTCGGTCACCTCGTCGCCGCCGAACGCCGCCAGCTCGGTCTCCGCGCTGAACGTGCGCGCCCCGAGATTCCAGCGCCGGCCGTATTCGACGGGCCGGATCCGGTTGAACGAGGTGAACTGATGGCCCACGAGCCGGCGTTTGTACTCCGCGAAAACGCTGCCCCGCTCGCGCGCGCCGAAATCCACCGGGATGCGATTGATGCGCCCGCCGGCGACATAGGCCTGGCCCACATCGTCCACCGCATCGACCCCGGAAAGCCGGTTCTGATCGAAAAACGAACGTGCCCACTCGCCAAACACCTCGACGCCGCGGAAGGGCTCGAGGCGCGACTGGAACGCGAGCAGGTTCTGGTTTTTCGGTTTCGGGAGGATCAAGACAGGCTCGTATTCGCCGAGACCGGGGCCCCGGTACTCGTACAGCAGCCCATTGACGCCGCGCCCCACCCGCGCGTAGCGGCCCTGGCCCGTCCCCACGCGGGTGAAGCGCACCCGATACACCTGCACCGAGTCGGGCGGGCGCGCCTCGACGGCGACGAAGATCGTATCGATCGCGCCCGACGCGTTGACGACGGCTTCCTGGCGGTACTGGACATACGGCGCCTCCGGGTCGTAGACCACCGGGTCGGCCCCGCTGCGCTGCGCCTGGCCGTCGCCGGCCTGGATGAGCCGGAGGGAATCCTGACGCGAAAGGCCGAATTCGTCGTTGAACACGTCGCCGTCCGCCTCGCGCATGAACGTCACGCCGACCGACGCGCGCGGCAGGCCGGCGGCGTCCGGAAACAGACGCGCCTCGGCGGCGGATGCGACGAGCGTGCGGCTGAACTGGTTCGTCGAATACTGAAACTCGACGGTGATGCGCCGCTCGGAAGTGACGATCCGGTTCGGGGTGAAGGTGATTTCTCCGGTGGCGTAATCGATCACGTAATCGTTCGTCTCGCCGCGGGTCAGCAGCGCGCCATCCATGAATACCGACTCCGAGCCGGCGATGACGATAATGAACTGCTCCCCGGCCTCCCCCTCCAGGCGATAGGGGCCCTGGACGCCGTCGATGGGCGGGATGTCCTGCGACCGAAACAGCCCGCGCGCCGCGGCGCCGGCGGCGTCGACGCGCAGCCGGTTGCGGCCGCCGGCCTCGCCGGCGACGTGCACGCCCTGGAGCTTCCGCGAGAGCTGGGCGAACTCGGAATGGCTGTAGTCGAGGTTAAAATCGCCCAGCTGCACCTCGCCCGTTTTCGACGTGATGCCGATGAATACCTTGTCGAATTCGTTCAGCCGCTGGGTGGTGCCTTCGGGCTGGATCGGGGTGTTCGCGTCCGTCAAAACGGCCTGCACCTGAACCCCGTCGACGATTTCGCCGGAGAGCTGCATGCGCAGGCCCGACTCCACGCTGATGTCCCGGTTGTTGCCGGCGACGATGCCGCGCGTGATCGACCCGCTGCGCTGCAACCCCGGCGTCCCGAAGGGGTCGCGGGAGGCGGCCGCTCCTGCGGCCGGCGGGCCGCGGAGCGTGTCGGCCTGCGCGGCGGCGCCGGGCAGGCTGTCGGCCAGGACGGCGTCGCGGTAGACGTCCTGAAAGCGGAAAGGAAAGGTATTGTAGGATACGACCAGCGTCCCGGGCGGCCGCACGCGGATGCTGTCGAGCCGAAGGATGCCGGGCGTATACGCGAGGGTGTAGGCGGTCGAATCCAGCAGCGCGCCATTCCAGTAGAGCCGCTCCGTGCCATTCACGACATACGGGCGCAGCGTGACGGGTTCGAGGCGTTCGAGGCGGAGCGAATCCCGGTGCGCGCCGATGGGGCCCTGCGCCCGCTGCGCGGCGGCCGGCATGGCGAGACCCCATCCGATCAAGCACAGAAGCAATAGCGGGCGCAGCGGCATCATGATCGACGGCAAGGAAACGCGCGAGACCGACTCGCGTCAGGGAGTCGGCAGCCGGTAGAGGGTGCGGCGCGTGAGGATGTACACCCCGCCCGGCACCGCCGCGAGATCGACGATGGGGCCGTCCAGCACGAGGCGAGGCGCCGCCTCGAAGGAGGCTCCGGCGTCGAGGCGAGCCAGCCGGTCGGGCCGAGCGATCCAGACGATGCCGCCCCGGGCGTCGATGGACACGGCATCGGCCGCCTCGCCGAGCGGGCGCGCGCCGGCAAATCCCCCCAGCAGGTCGTACGACATGACGGCGCCGTGGCCGGCGTCGAGCACGAGGAGGGTGCCGCTCTCCTGATCCAGCGTCAGCGCGATGGGATCGAGCAGGGCGCCGTCGCCGGCGTCGTATCCCCCGATCACCCGCTCGAAGTTGCGCTCCCGATCCCATTTCAGCACCACGCCCCGGTCGGCATCCAGGACGAACGTCTCTTCCGCATGGCTGGTGCGCACCGCGATGGGGCGTCCCTGTCCGCGCGCGTCGTCCTGCTGCTGTTTGCGGTAGGAGGCGAAGTTGCCGGCATCGCGATCCTGCCGGTCGGTCGCCTCGACGGGCATCGATTCGAGGAAGAGGAATTCGGAGGAGAAGCGCTGCAGCCGGCCGTTGCCCGCGTCGGCGGCGACGAGGATGAGGCCGTTGGTCGGGTCGACGTCCGCCAGCCCATCGAACTGGCCCGCGGCGGAGCCGCGACCGCCCAGCCGCACGGGATCTCCGCCGCCCGGACGCAGGACGACGATGCTTTCCCGGGCACCTTCGACCACGTAGAGCACGCCGGCCGGATCGACCGAGACGGCGCGGGCGTCGGAGAACGCGGCGATGCGCTGCGGGTCCTGCGCCGCCGCCGGCCGGCTCAGACCGGCCCAGCACGCCAGCAGCAGGCAACCGCTAAGCCCGGCGATCCAGCCCTTTTTTGCCAATGTCGGTTCGATAGTGCGCCCCTTCAAAATGGATTTTCTTGACGCCGGCGTAGGCGCGTCGCAGCGCGTCTTCCAGCGACGGGCCGGCGCCCGTGACTGCCAGTACGCGTCCGCCCGCCGTTACGATCCGCCCGTCGGCGTCCCGTTTTGTGCCGGCGTGAAAGATGAGCGCATCCGCCAGCTGTCCGCCGGCGTCGAGGCCCGCGATGGGGAGGTGTTTCGGGTAGTCGCCCGGGTAGCCCGCCGACGCCATGATGACGCACGCCGCGGCGCCGGCCGCGTTCGGGGTGGGGACGCGGCGCACGTCCCCCTCCGTCGCGGCCCGGATCAGGGCGGCGAAGTCGGCGTCCAGCAGCGGGAGGATGACCTGCGCCTCCGGATCGCCCAGGCGGCAGTTGTATTCCACGACGCGCGCGCGGCCTTCGTCGATCATCAAGCCGACGTACAGGAACCCCCGGAACGGCGCGCCTTCCTTGCGCATCCCCGCGAGGGTCGGCTCGATGATGTCTTGCCGGATGCGGGCCTCCAGGGCCGGCGTCACGATCGGCGCCGGCGCATAGGCGCCCATCCCCCCGGTATTCGGCCCGGTGTCGCCATCCCCCACCCGCTTGTGGTCCTGTGCGGTGGCGAGCAGCACGTAATGGTCCCCATCGCTCACCGCGAAGAGGCTGGCCTCCTCGCCCTGCATAAACGCCTCGATCACGACCTCGTCGCCGGCGTCGCCGAAGCGATGGTCGCGCACGATGTCGCGCAGGGCGCCCCGGGCTTCCTCGCGCGTGGTGCAGATGATGACCCCCTTGCCGGCCGCCAGCCCGCTCGCCTTGAGGACGACCGGCATCTCGGCCGTTTCCAGATAGGCGTCCGCCTCGGCGTAGGCCGCCGCAGCGAAGGTGCGGTGGGCGGCCGTGGGGATGCGGTGCCGTTCCATGAAGGCCTTGGCGAACGCCTTGCTGCCTTCGAGCCGCGCCGCGGCGGCGGTGGGACCGAAGATGACGAGGCCGGCGTCCTCGAACGCATCGACGATGCCCATCACGAGCGGCTGCTCGGGCCCCACCACCGTGAGATCGATCGCCTCGCGCCGGGCGAACGCCACCAGCCGGGCGATGTCGGTGGCCGGGATGTCGACGTTGGTGCCGACCGATTCGGTGCCCGGGTTGCCCGGGGCGATAAACAGGGTTTCGCAGAGCGGACTTGAAGCCAGCTTCCAGGCCATGGCGTGTTCGCGGCCGCCATTTCCGATGAGCAGTATGCGCATGTATGAGGATCAAGGAGCATGGGCGCCGCAGCGGACGGGCCCGGATGAGCGTGCCCGGGAAAATAGCGGTTCGAGGCGCAAAATCCGACCCGCCGCCGCCGGCCTCGCGGTGTTTTCAAAATCCAGGGTTCTTTAAGCGACTTGCCCCCCGCGCCGATACCAGAAGGCAACCTGTGCGGCGCATTCATCAACCCGGCGAGGAGGCTTTCCTATGTATGGCATGGTAAACAAGGCGATTCGGGAATACATCGAAACGTCGTTTGGAAAACCTGCGTGGCAGCAGATCAAGGCGGAAGCGGGATTCGACGCGCCTGAATTCATCAGCATGGATCAGTACCCGGACGACGTATCCGTCTCCCTGGTCGTCGCGGCATCCCAGGCGACGGGCCGCACCGTGCCCGCCCTGCTCGAAGCGATCGGCGAATACTGGATCGGATTCGCCATGCGGAGCGACTACGGGCACCTGCTCCAGATGGCCGGCGATACGTTGCCCGAGATCCTGATGAACCTGGACAACATGCATACGCGCATCGGGCAGTCCTTTACCGAGCTGCAACCCCCGTCCTTCTGGTGCACCGACGTGACGGACGAGTCGCTCACCCTGCACTACGTGTCCAGCCGCGGCGGACTCCTCGCGCCGATGGTGGCCGGGCTGGTCCGCGGCCTCGGCAAGATGCTCTCCGTCCACTGCACCGTCGAGCAGACGGCCGTGTACGGGGAAGGCGACGGGCACGACGAATTCCACGTGACCTTCGCGCCGGCCGAATCGGCGGGCGCGTCGACGTCGCCGGCGTACCATCGCGCCTGAAGCGGGTCTCATCACTTTTCCCGGGTGACCAGTGCACACGCTCGCATACCACCTCTTCGGTAGGGCCTTTCCGTTTCATCTCGTTGTCGACCAGAAGTTGTCCATCGTTCAGTATGGCCCTTCGCTCGCCAGCGTGATCGAACCGATACGCACCGGCAGTTCGCTCACCGCCCTCTTCGAGATTCAGCGCCCGAAGATCCCGCTGCTGTTCGACAACCTGCGGCAGGCCACGAATGCCGCGCTGGTGCTTACGTCCCGCTCGGTCCCCCTCTCCTTCCGCTACCAGGTCCTCCACGACGAGGATGCCAACCTGCTTTTCCTGATCGGCTCGCCGATTCTGAACGAACGGGGGGACTTCCAGAAATTCAACCTCAAGCTGAGCCTCTTCGCGCCGCACGACTCGCTGCCCGACCTCATGATGGTGCTGCAGCCCATGCAGATGCTCGTGCGCGAGAAGGATCAGCTCGCCTCCGAACTCGAGCGCAAAACCCGGGAGCTGCGCCAGGCGCGCGACTTTTTCGAGCAGCAGGTGGAGGAACGCACACGCGAACTCCTCGAATCGAAACTCCACGCCGAGGAGGCCAACCAGGCGAAGACCTCGTTCCTGGCGAACATGAGCCACGAGATCCGCACGCCGATGAACGGGGTGATCGGGATGGCGAGCCTGCTCTCCGACACCGAGCTGTCCGCCGAGCAGAAGGAGTATGTGGAGACGATCAGGACCAGCGGCGAGAGTCTCATCACGATCATCAACGAGATCCTCGATTTCTCGAAGATCGAGGCCGGCGAGATGGCCGTCGAAGCCATCCCCTTCAATATCATCACCTGCATCGAGGAAGCGCTCGACACCCTCTCGTTCACGGCGGACAAAAAGGAACTCGGCCTCGGACTGCGCATCGCCCCGGACGCCCCGGAATGGGTCGTCGGCGACCCGACGCGCCTCCGGCAGATCGTGCTCAACCTGGTCAACAACGCCATCAAGTTCACCGAAGCCGGCCAGGTGATCGTCGAATACCAGCGTACTGGCCAGACCGAAGCCGGCAACGAGCTTAAAATCTCGGTGCGGGATTCAGGGATCGGCATCCCGCCAGACCGTCTCGACCGACTCTTCAAGTCCTACAGCCAGGTCGACTCCTCCACGACGCGGCGATTCGGCGGCACGGGCCTCGGCCTCGCGCTGAGCAAGAAGTTGTGCGAGTTAATGGGGGGACAGATCGAGGTCGAGAGCCGGCTGCACGAAGGGTCGACCTTCAGCTTCACCGTGGTGGCCCGCGAGGCCGAGGAGGTATCGCCGGAGCCGACGCCGCTCGGCATCGCCGGCCAGCGTGTGCTGGTCGTCGACCCGAACCCCGTCATGGCCGACCTCGTGGGCGACCGGCTCGCGCACTACGGGCTCACGGTCGATACCACGACCGAGTTGACCGACCTCGAGGAGCGTATCGCCCGGGACGCCATTGACCTGCTGGTCGTCGACTACCGGGCCATCCGCGCCACGGGGACGCCGCACAAGCCGCTGCGCGAGCTGTTGCCGGACACGGTGCCGTCCATGCTGCTCGTGCCGCACGGGACCCGCAAGGCGGTGCCCGAGATGCAGCAGTACAAGCTGGTGAGCCATCCCATCAGCCGGGGCGCACTCACGGAGGCGCTGTCCGACCTGCTTTGCCCGCCGGCGTCGGCGTGCGCCATTCACGCCGCGCAGATGGCGGACATCTACCCGCTCAACATCCTCATCGCCGACAGCAACGCGACGCATCTGAGCATGATCGCGCGCATCCTGGAAACGCTCGGGTACCACCCCGACGTGGCCAGCTCCTGCCAGGGGCTGCGCGACAGCCTGGAGCGCAAGGCCTACGACCTCATCCTCGTCGAATTGCGGCTCGCCCATACGAGCGGCAGCGCCTGCACCCAGCTCAACCGGCCCTCGGAGTCCGGCCATCCGGCGCCCTACGTCCTCGCCCTCTCCGTGCATACCTGGCCCGAGGAGGTCGAACGCTGCCGGGCGCTGGGCTTCGACGGCGTGCTTCCGCTGCCCCTTTCGCGCTCGAAGCTGAACCAGGAGATCGAACACGCGAGCCGGCTCCGTGTCGCGCGCCTCGCCAGCGAGCTTTCGCAGAGCAACGCCTGAGCCGGCCGGCACCGGCACATCTTCGCGCGCGTCCAATCCCTGCATTTCCTGCCACGCGGACCTAGGGAACGACGGGGGGCGTACGTACATTAGAGGCGCATTCCCTCACCCGACATCACGCAGCTACGCGTTCATATACCATGTCCTCAAAGGCTTTTAATATCGATGACATGTTCCTCTTCGAAGAGATGCTCTCGGAAGAGGACCGCATGATCATGGAGGCGGCGCGCGAATACGCCCAGCAGCATCTCGAGCCCCGGGCGCTCGAAGGCAACCAGCACGAGGTTTTCCATCCTGAAATCGCCCGCGAACTCGGCGAGCGGGGCCTGCTCGGGGCGACGATCCCGCCGGAATACGGCGGCGCCGGCGCGAGCTACACGGCCTACGGTCTCATCGCGCGCGAGCTGGAGCGGGTGGATTCCGGATACCGTTCGTTTGCGTCGGTCCAGTCGTCGCTCGTCATGTACCCCATCCACGCATTCGGCACCGAGGAACAGCGTCAGCGCTTCCTGCCGGGCCTGGCCACGGGGGCGCTCATCGGCTGCTTCGGGCTCACGGAGCCGGACCATGGGTCCGACCCGGGCTCGATGAAGACCCACGCCAAAAAGGTCGACGGGGGCTGGGTGCTCAACGGCTCGAAGACCTGGATCACCAACTCGCCCATCGCCGACGTGGCGGTGGTGTGGGCCAAGGCGCGCGAGGCCGGCGACAGCGAGCCGGTCATCCGCGGTTTCCTGGTCGAAAAAGGCTTCGCCGGCTTCACGGCGCCGAAGATCCACAACAAGATGTCGATCCGGGCCTCGATCACGGGCGAAATCGTGCTGCACGACTGCTTCGTGCCGGACGCCAACGTGTTTCCCGAGATCCGCGGTCTGAAAGGCCCCTTCTCCTGCCTGAACAATGCGCGGTACGGCATCTCGTGGGGCGTCGTCGGCGCCGCGGAGAACTGCTATCACCGGGCCCGCGCCTATGTCTCCGAGCGCGAGCAGTTCGGCTACCCGCTCGCCTCGATGCAGCTGATCCAGACGAAGCTGGCCAACATGGCCACGGACATCACGCAGATGCAGCTGCTCGCCTGGCGCCTCGGCACGCTCAAGGACGCCGGCCGCGCCGCGCCGCCGATGATCTCGCTGGCCAAACGCAATAACTGCGGGAAGGCGCTCGACATCGCGCGCAACGCGCGCGACATGCTCGGCGGCAACGGCATCACGGGCGACTTCCGGGTGATCCACCACATGGTGAACCTGGAGACGGTCAACACCTACGAAGGCACCTACGACATCCACGGCCTGATCCTCGGCCGCGCCATTACCGGTATTCAATCCTTCGTGCCGCGCGGAAACGACGTTCCCGACGCGGCGCCTCGCCCACACGCCGCCGTTTCGGCCTGACGCCGGCCGGCCTCCACCCAGCCCATGCGCAACCTGACCCGTGCGACCCGCCGGCGTCTCCATCGGACGCTCGCGCTGGCCGCGCTGTGTCTGACGGTATCGTTCACCGCCCAGGCCCAGCAGCCGAATATCGTCTGGATATCGGTCGAGGACATGAGTCCACATCTCGGCGCCTACGGCGACGCCGTGGCCCGGACTCCGAACCTCGACCGCCTGGCCAACGAAGGCGTGCGCTATACGCGCGTGTTCACCACCGCCGCCGTCTGCGCCCCCAGCCGCTCCGCGATCATCACGGGGATGTACCAGACGACGATCGGCACGCACCATCACCGCACGTCGCACGAAGCGGAGGGGCTGCCCACGCCCTACTCGGCCGTACCGCCCCCCCATGTCAAGGCCTTCACCGAGTACCTGCGCGCCGCCGGCTACTACACGACGAACAATGCAAAAACGGACTATCAGTTTGCGCCCATCGGCGACCAGCGGCAGCCGCTGACGGCGTGGGATGAATCCGGGCCGGCCGCCCACTGGCGCAACCGCCCCAACCAGGACCAGCCGTTCTTCAGCGTGTTCAACTACACCGGCACGCACGAGTCGCGGGTGTGGCCCCGCGACGGCCAGCCGATCGTCACCGACACCGCGCTCGTCACGGTACCGCCCTACTACCCCGACGAGCCGGTCGTCCGGGAGGATCTGGCGCGGATGTACGACAACATCGCGGCGATGGACGACTGGGTGGGGATGATCCTGGACGACCTCCGCGCCGAAGGGCTCGCGAACAACACCATCGTGATGTTCTGGAGCGACCACGGCGACGGCATGCCGCGCGCCAAACGCTGGCTCTACGATTCCGGCCTCCACATTCCGCTGATCGTCCGCTGGCCGGGCCGGCTCGCCGGCGGCGGCGTCGACGACCAGCTCGTCAGCGCGATCGATCTGGCGCCGACGGTGCTGGCGATCGCCGGCGTCCCGCTGCCCGTGCACCTGCAGGGCCGGCCCTTCCTCGGCCGCACCAACACGCCGGCACGCGATGTGGTCTTCGCCGCGCGCGACCGGCACGACGAGGCCTACGACCGGGTGCGCGCCGTGCGCGATCGCCGGTTCAAGTACATCCAGAACTTTTACCCCGACCTCCCCTACGTCCAGTTCCTCCCCTACGAAAACCGGAACGAGACCATGAAGCTGCTCCTGCGCTTCCATGCGGAGAACCGCCTGACCGGGGCGCAAAAGCTGTGGTTTCGCTCATCCAGACCGCCCGAGGAGCTGTACGACACGGAGGCCGACCCCACGAGATCCGCAACCTCGCGGACGATCCGGCCTATGGCGCCGTAAAGGCCCGGCTGAGGTCCGCCCTCGATACCTGGCGCACGACGACGGGCGACCTCGGCGAGGTCTCGGAAGAGATCATGGTGGCGCAGATGTGGCCCGGGGGCGTCCAGCCTCGGACGCAACCGCCGGCGTTCATCCCGAACGCGGCGAATTTTATCGCCCCGGAAGCGACGCCGGCCGGCGGGGTCTTCACGGCCCCGGTCCTGCTCATGATGCAGAGCCCGACCCAGGGCGCCTCGATCGCGTACGCTCTGGGCGACAGCCAACCCACGCGATGGCTGCTCTACAGCCACCCCATCGCGCTGCCGATCGGTACGACCATCGTGCGCGCCCGCGCCATCCGGTACGGCTACGCGGAAAGCGAGGAGGTCCGCGCCGCGTTTATCGTCACCCGATGACACCTCACGGCGCGTAGACGCGGGTATCAGGGCGAAAGGCGAACCAGGCGAACGCGAAATAATTGCCGTGCGGCACCGCCTCGAGCTGCGCGCCGGCCAGCGCGCCCTGCACCGCGCGCCCCGTGACGGTCCAGACGCTCCCGGTTTCGTTGTCGACGAACCGGTCCCGCTCGTAGCGAAACGTCAACACCCGCCCATCGATCGCGCGGTTGAACACCCCGTCGTCCCCACCTCCCGCGAATCGGCGATGGACGACGCATCGAGCGCGGAAACGGCCCCTTTCCCGTGGAATACCACCAGCGCGACGTCCTCGACGGTGTCGTTGATGACGCCGGCTTTACGCGTGATGCCGTAGGGATAGGCCTGAAACGCGTCGCCGATGTGCACGGTCACCACCTTCTCCATCGGTCTGAGGCGCGGGTCGTCCGGGCCCCGGTATAAAAACGGACGCTGGTCGATGTCGTCGTAGCCGGCGTAGGGATTCCGGCCGTAGTCGCGCTGATGCCCCGTCTCGCGCGAGAGGACGTCGCCGGTGGGATAACTGGCCCGGAACTGCTTGAACGAGACGATCTGCGCGGGAATGGGCGTCAGGTGCGCGCCGGTCAGGTCCCCCACGATGCCTTCCCCTGTGAGCTGCTGCCAGAAGGACTCGGTTTCGCGGTCGAACATGATCATGTCCGAGTACCGCAGCATCCCCGATACCCCGAACCGGTAGGTCCGGTCTCCCACGCGCCGATCGTAGGCGACGGCGGCATAACACAGCGGGCAGAAGGTGACCGCCACGGGCACGCCGGCGAGTTCGTCGTTCACGATCTCGTGCCACGTGAGGATCTGGAGCGGATAGGCCCTCGCCTGCCCGTCGATGGCGACGGCGATCACCGGCTCCTGCGGTTCGATCCATGCCGAGGCCGCTTCCTGGGAGACGAAGCGCGGCGTGTCGATGGCCGGAATGCCGTCTTTCGGCGGTCCGCCCGACATCAGTTCGCCCCATTCGATCGAGCGCTTCTGCGTGTTGGTCGCCCACCCCCGCAGTTCGGGCGCTTGCTGCGCAGCGAGGCCGCGCGCGGCGAAGAGAACGAGGAAGAGGAGCGCGATACGGGACATGCCGGCGTGGATGCGTGAGCGGCGGGGCATCGATGGGTCTCGGGGCCGCGGGGATCGTTACACGTGGGCGAAAACAAAAAAAGGGTGAGCCCGGGCACGGACTCACCCTTACCGAATGCGGTGCTAGCATGCCCCGTTTCGATGTCAGCGGCGCGACATGAACAGGCGCAGGATGTACCAGAACATCAGGGCCACCGAGGCGAACAGCGAGAGCGCCGCCGCGACGTGGCGATCCTGGGGATAGTGATGCAGCACGTTGGACGTGTCGTACAACACCGCCCCGCCGGCGAGGGCGACCATCCCCACGGAGAAAAACGTCCCCAGTTCAAAACCGAACAAGACGCCGGCCACGATCAGTACGAGGGCGACGATAAAACCCCAGCGCAGGATGCCGCCGAGAAACGAGAAGTCCTTTCGGGTGGTGATGGCGACGGCCGTCAGGCCGGCGAAGCCGAGGAGCGTGACGATCGCCGCGCTGTTGATGACGCCGGGCGCCGTGAGGTCGGCGATGTAGAGCATCGGCACGAACAGCACCGCTTCGGCGGCCACGAAGGCCGCGAGGGCGCCGTACTGCGACGCGGTAGATTGCGCCTGCATGGCCGTACGGCTCGCGAACCATCCCACGATCATGAAGCCGCCGAGCACGAGCAGCCAGTTGACGCTCAGCATCGCCGTCGCTATGGTCGCGGCCAGCCCCGTCTTGAACAGGGCGACTTCGATCAGGGCAAAACCCAGCATGGCGGCAAAGAGGTGGACATACGTCCGCATGATGAAGTCGGCACGCTCGTCGACGCCGACCTGGGCAACCGGCGTGGAGCGGGAATAGGCGTAATCTTGCATGAGCGATAGCGTCAGGTTGAAGTAAAAAGGGTGCGTCGCCCCGCGCCGTTGCGCGGGATGACGCACCCCATCCCTACGTCAGGTCCAGGGATCCGGATCCCGAATCAGACATCGCAGACTTCGACGGCCTGCCGCAGCGAGGTCATCGGGTCGCGGGTCGGCACGAATTCGTGCGCGACGTAGCCTTCGTACCCGGTCTCGACGATGGCTCGCATGATCGCCGGGTAATAGATTTCCTGCGTATCGTCGAGCTCGTTGCGGCCCGGGTTGCCGGCCGTGTGGTAGTGGCCGAAATAGTCGTGATAGTCCTGGATATTGCGGATGATATCGCCTTCCATGATCTGCATGTGGTAGATATCGTACAGCAGCTTGAAGTGGTCCGACCCGACCATATCAACCAGCGCGACGCCCCATTCGGTGTGGTCGCACATGTAGTCCCGGTGGTTGACCTTGCTGTTGAGCAGTTCCATGCAGAGCAGGACGCCGCGTTTTTCGGCATGTCCCACGATCCGCTTGATGGCGGTGGCGCAGTTGCGCATGCCGACATAGTCGTCCATGCCGGCGCGGTTGCCCGAGAACATGATCAGCTTCTTGAAGCCGGCGTCGGCCACTTCATCGATGCGGGTCAGGTAGCCGGCGACGAGCTCGTCGTGCAGCTTCGGGTTGTTGATGTTTTCGCTGATCGAGCCGGGGCCGGTGGACATCTCGCAGGTCATCCCGAGTTCGAGCAGCGGCCCGAAGTCGCTGGGGGCGAGAATCTCGACCGACGTGATCCCCATCTCCTTCGCGTTTTTCGCGAGGTCCGCCACCGAGAAGTCCCGGAAGCACCACCGCGCCACCGAATGATTGATATTGCCCTTCAGGGTGAACGCCTTCTGGCGGTCGTATTCGGAGCTGAATCCGGTTGTGGAGACGATGGCAGCGGCGCCGGCGATTTTTTTTATGGCCGACCGGCGCGTGTGTGCATGGGCTTTCATGATAGCGTTGGCTGTCTGGATGTATCAGGGACTAATCAGTGTACGGGCTACACGGCAAAACATCAATCGTAGTATCATCAATCGTAGTAGCGACCGATCTGCTTCACGATCTCCCGCTTGAGTTCGAGCGGGTCGATCGTGCTCACCTGCCGGAACGCGACCTCCCCGCCCGGCTTGATCAGGATCGTGTACGGAATGGGTCCCTGCCACGCGGGATCGAGCGCCTCGATGAGGTCGTAGGCCTCTTCCTGGCCGAAGTAGTAGTTCTTCGTGGACACATGGTTGCGCTGCAGCGTCGCCAGCACGTCCGCCTCGACCCCCGGGCCGTCGATGCTGAGCGTGATCAGCTCGAACTTGCGCCCGCGGTACATGCGGTTGATGTCGACAAACTCCGGCATTTCGGTCACGCAGGGGCCGCACCAGGTGGCCCAGACGTTGATGACCCGCAGCTTGTCGGTGTCGTTCCGGGCCAGCTCCCGGACGCCTTCGATGTTGATGGGCTCGACGGATACCGGCTCCGCCTGCCACCGCGCCAGCGCGCGTTCCACCGAGCCGCTCTTGTCGGCCCATTTGACCGAGCAGCCGAATGTCTTGGTTGTCGCGTTGGGCACCGGCTTGCCGGCCAGCATCGCATCCAGCGCCTCGCGCAGATCGTGTTTCTTCGCCTTGCCGATGCGCTCTTCGTCGTCGATGCGGCCGACGTATTGGAGCGTACGGTTCTTGTCGAACAGGAAGGCGTGTGGCGTGGCGACCGGGCCGTAGGCCTTGGACACGGATTGCGTTTCGCCGTCGTACAGATACGGGAAGTTGTAGCCCTTGTCCTCGGCCCGCAGCTGCATTTCCTCGAAGGTATCGCTCAGGTCCGTGTACCCCAGCTCATCGAGACGCACCGCGGACGGGTCGTTCGGGGAGATGGCGACGACGGCGACACCCCGGCTGCCGTAGTCCGTCACGAGCGTCTTGATGCGATCCTCGTACGCCTGGGCCGTCGGGCAATGGTTGCACGTAAAGATGACCAGCAGCAGCTCGGCGCTCCGGAAGCTGTCCAGCGTGTAGGTCTTGCCGTCCACGCCGGGGAGGCTGAACGGTGGCGCCGCCTGCCCCACTTCCAGGGTTTTGTAGTCGTCGCGCGGCGCCGTGGCGCCCAGGGATACGAACAGGAAAAGCGCTACCGCCAGCACGGCGGGCAGGGTGTTGCGGGATGCGCGCATAGGGCGTTCCGGTTGAGGTGTCAGGTCGTGCGATTAAAAACCGATCCCTTTCGTGCTCGTGCGCACGCGGAGCAGCAGCATGTCGGCCGTGATGAAAAGCTCCGAGCCGTTCGCGCCGCCGAACGTCGCGTTCGCGGTGGCCTGGCCGGTGAGAATGGTGCCGAGGTATTCGCCGGCGGGCGTCAGCACGAGCACGCCGCCCGGTCCCGACGTAAAGATGTTGCCGGCGGCATCGACCACGAAACCGTCGAATCCGCCCCGGCGGCCGGTCTGCGCGTTCAGCTCCGTGGCGTCGAAAAAGACGCGTCCGTTGGCGATCGACCCGTCCGCCTGGATGTCGTAGGCGCGGATCACGGGTTCCTGTCCGTTGGACTGGGCGACGTAGAGGATCGACTGGTCCGGCGAGAGCCCGATGCCGTTCGGGTTTTTGAACTCCTTCGTGAGAAGGGTCAGCTTGCCGGCGGGCGTGAGGTGATAGACGCCGTTGAAGTCGAGTTCGCGGTCCGGGCTTTTCTCCCACCCTTCCAGCCCGTACGACGGGTCGGTGAAGTAGATGTCGCCGTTGCCGCGAAGCACGAGGTCGTTCGGGCTGTTCAGGCGCTTGCCCTGGTAGCGATCGACGAGCACCGTCCACGTGTAATTATCCTGGTTGAGCCGCGTGATGCCGCGGAAACCGTGATTCGACGCCAGGAGATTGCCGCTCGCGTCCAGGAAAAGCCCGTTGGTCCCCAGTTCCTTGCCCTGCGGGTTGTCCCGGTTGTAGCCGGCCGGCCGCAAAAACACGCCCAGCCCGTCCGATTCGCTCCAGCTGTGGATCGTATTGCGCGGGATGTCCGAAAACAGCACCGCGTTCATCGACGGCACCCAGACGGGGCCTTCCGACCAGTCGAAGCCCTCTTCGAGCACTTCGACCTCCGCGCCGACAGGGATCAGGGCGTCGATGCGCGGATCCGCGCGTTCGATGCTGCCTACGGTTTTCGGGGGCAGGGCCTGGGCCTGCGCCGCTTCGGGCATATCCTGCATGGTCGGCTGGCAGCCGGCCGCGAGAACGAACGAGAGGAGGACGAGAAGGCGCGTCGTTTTCATGCCAGTGGGGTGGATTCCGTTCAGGGTGGGCATTGATAAGATCAATCGAATATAAAAAAAGCTGGTATCAAATGGATAGATGAATATTCCCTGAGCCTGTACTCTAATTCGGCGCCATCGTGTAGTTTGACGGGCCAGGGCAATCGTATTCTCTCCAGGCGCGAGCAACTCCCTGTGTGGATGGATGGGAGTGTGGGTGTTTACCCGGAAGTAATCACCCCCAAACTCCCACACGATCCGCTCTTCTTGTCGCGAATGCGATTTCCCTGTTTGACAGGCCATCCCGTTTTGCATTTTGAAATTTACATTTTGCCATCCCTGCCCATGCCTGATCTGAACCGCTACAGCAAGACCATCACCGAACCGAAGTCCCAGGGCGCCTCGCAGGCCATGCTCTACGCCACGGGGCTGAAAGAGTCCGACATGAAAAAAGCCCAGGTGGGCATCGCGTCGGTCTGGTTCGAAGGCAACCCCTGCAACATGCACCTGTTGGACCTCGCCGGCGCGGTGCGGGAAGGGGTCGAGGCCGCCGGCCTGATCGGCATGCGGTTCAACACCGTCGGGGTGTCGGACGGGATCTCGATGGGGACGGACGGGATGTCCTACAGCCTCCAGTCGCGCGACCTCATCGCCGATTCGATCGAGACGATCATGGGCGGCCAGTGGTACGATGCGCTGATCACGATTCCGGGGTGCGACAAGAACATGCCGGGCTGCGTCATGGCCATGGGCCGGCTCGACCGCCCCGCGCTCATGATCTACGGCGGCACCATCCAGCCCGGTTTCTCCAAAAAAGGAGACAAGCTGGATATCGTGAGCGCGTTCCAGAGCTACGGGGAATTCCTCGCCGGCAAGATCGACGAGGGCGAACGCCAGCAGATCGTCCGCTGCTCCATCCCGGGCCCGGGCGCCTGCGGCGGGATGTACACGGCCAACACGATGGCCTCCGCTATCGAGGCGATGGGCCTGAGCCTGCCGTTCAGTTCGAGCCTGCCCGCCATCGATCCCCGAAAAAAAGACGAATGCCGCGCGGCCGGCGAGGCCATCAAGGCGATGCTCGAACAGGGTCTGACGCCCCGCAAGATCGTCAGCCGCGCCTCGTTCGAGAACGCGATGCGGGTCGTGCTCGTCCTCGGCGGGTCGACCAACGCCGTCCTGCACCTCCTCGCGATGGCGCGCTCGTTCGACATCGCGTGGACGCTGGAGGACATGCAGCGCCTGTCCGACGAAACGCCCTTCCTGGCGGACCTCAAGCCGAGCGGCAAATACGTCATGCAGGACCTGAACGACATCGGCGGGGTGCCGGCGGTGATGAAGATGCTGCTGGCAGAGGGGATGCTCCACGGCGACGCGATGACGGTCACCGGCAAGACGATCGGCGAAAACCTGGAAGCCGCCGCCCCACTGCCCGCCGGCCAGCCGATCATCCGCTCGCTCGACAACCCGATCAAGGCCAACGGCCACATCTATATCCTCCGCGGCAACCTCGCGCCCGGCGGCGCCGTCGGCAAGATCACGGGCAAGGAAGGCCTCGTTTTCTCCGGCCCGGCGCGCGTGTTCGACCGCGAGGAGGCGATGCTGCGCGGGCTGGAAAACGGCGTGATCAAGGCCGGCGACGTCGTGGTCATTCGCTACGAAGGGCCGAAAGGCGGACCGGGCATGCCCGAGATGCTCACGCCGACATCCGCCCTGATGGGGGCCGGCCTGGGCAGCAGCGTCGCCCTCATCACCGACGGCCGGTTCAGCGGCGGCAGCCACGGCTTCATCATCGGCCACGTGGTGCCGGAAGCCCAGGAAGGCGGCCCCATCGCCCTGCTGCGCGACGGCGACCTCATCACGATCGACGCCGACGGCAAGTCGATCTCGGTGGCGGTGTCCGATGCGGAGATGACGGGCCGGCGCGCCGGATGGTCGGCCCCTCCGCTGCCGGCCACACGCGGCACGCTCTACAAATACATCAAGAACGTGAGCGACGCCTCCCATGGGTGCGTGACGGACGAATAAGGGGCGCAGGTCCGGCCTGGCCTCCCCCTATCGTGGCAGGGGGTCATGTAGGGACTGGCCTCGCAACATTGCGGGTCGGGGGCGCCGTATATTCCGCGGTCGCCCCATTTCGCTCAAGCGTTTGACCCTGATCCGATGAACATCGCTCTGCGAACGTCCACGCAATCGCTGTCCGCCGGCTGGCGGCTCGCGCAGGGGCTCGGTCTGGTCGTGACGGGCATGCTGGTGGTGGGCCTGTTCACGTCGCCCGCGCTGGCGCTCGGGATTTTATGGAACGTGCTGATCCCGATCCTGCCTGCCACCTTTCTGCTCTCTCCCCTCATCTGGCGCGCGTTGTGCCCGCTCGCGACGCTCAATATGCTTCCCAACGGCCTGGCGGCCTCCCGCGTGATGCCGGCGCATCTGCAGCGGATGCTGGGGGCGACGGGAATCGTCCTGCTGCTCGTTCTGGTCCCGGCGCGGCGTTTTCTCTTCAACGAGCACGGCGACGCGCTCGGCATCGTCATCCTGGTCGTCGGCCTGGTGGCCTTGTTGCTCGGCGCGTTTTATCAGCAGAAGGCCGGCTTTTGCAACACGTTCTGCCCGGTGCTCCCGGTCGAGAAACTGTACGGACAGCACCCCCTGATCGCGATGAAAGACACGCGCTGCGCGTCGTGCGTGCGCTGCGTCCCGAAGGGCTGCCTGGACGTCGCCCCGCGCAAAGCCTTGCAGCAGGCTATCGGGGCGCACGGCCGCGCCACACGCTGGATCGCGTCACCCTACGGCGTCTTCGCCGGCGCCTTTCCCGGGTTCGTGCTGGGCTACTTCCTGACGGAGAACGGACCCATCGGCGCTGCGCCGGCGGTGTATTTCGACGTGCTGGGCGCGGCGGCCGCCAGCTACGTGGTCACCGCGGCCATCTACGGGATGTTCAAGGTGTCCGCCTCCCGGATGCTCACCGGGCTGGCCGCTGCCGCAGCCGGCATCTACTACTGGTACGCCGCGCCCGCCACCGCCGCCTTCCTGTCGCTCCCCGTCGAAGCCGGCGTCGGTCTCCGCGTCGCCCTCCTCGGCCTCGTGGCGTACTGGACCTGGCGCGCCTTCACGCGGCGCTAAACACGTCCAGGCCGCGCCTGAAACACCGTTCGGGACTTGCCCGAGCGTCGCTCGAACCCCAGATACAGCGTTGGATCCTGAATCCCGTTCAGGATACGTTTCTGTCTGAAAGATTTTTCAGACAGAACCAAATAACCCCCAGAACCAGGGCAATCGCATCCTTGCCGTGGCCATGAGAAGCGTATGGGAGTTTGGGTGCATGGGGGCATTTTTACCGCAAAACCTCCCATACTCCCAGACCGGGAGATGCTCACGTTTGAAGAGCATGCGATGGCCCTGCCCCTAGAACGACGCCGGCACGACGGGCTGCGTCCAGGCCGTCTCGGTCTCGCCGGCCCGGTACGGATTGGTCTTCGGCTTCGACGACACCACGCGAGCGCGGACGTACAACTCGTTGCCGGTGAAGGTATAATGCGGCGTCAGCTCTGTTGACTGCCCGAGCAATTGCCCGATCTCGTTGCTGTAGCGACGCGTCACGTAGGCTCCGTCGGGGAGTTGTACCGGGGCACTGGTCGTATCGTGGGCGACCGGCGTGCCGTAGAAATAGGTCGTGTACGTCACACCCGCCTCGGGCCGGATGTCGATCGAGAGGCCGCGCCGGTCCGCGCGGACCTCGTTCAGCAGGACGCCCGTCGTGCCGTAAAACGCGCCGGCTTCCATCGCGTCGACGAGCGCCTCGGCCGACAGGGTATCCGCCTTCACCATCACCCACGCGCGACCCGGATTGCTGTTTTCCGGGCCCATCTCCAGATAATTGTGGCTGTCGTCCACCGCCATGCCCAGCATGAGCGGATCGCCGTTCAGGAGCCGGCGGGTGTTGATGATGTCCCACATCCGCTCCGTGCCCGGTCGCAGCGAGTCGCCTTCGTTATGGACGGCCGGATGGCCGTTGTACACCTCGAAGAAGCGTTCGCCGTGCAGCGTCAGCAGGTCTTCCGCCGTCATCGCCCAGCCAAAATTCGGGTGGTTGATATGGGGAAACATGGGGACGCCGGTCGAGTCCCGCTGCCGGCGTACGGCGTCGACGTTGCGCTGCATCACCTGGCGCAACGATCCGCCGCGCTGCGGCGCGATGCGCGTGTGGATGTTGGTGACGTTGATATGGACGGGTTTCCCGTCATACCCGTCGGTCAGCTCTTCCGACTTGATGACCAGAAAGCTGTCCGCCGCCTCGAAAAGCGGCCGGTATTCCGCCAGCGTGCGCAGCCGGGCAAACAGCGTGTCGCCGCTCGTCCGCTGCTCGACCCAGGTGTCGCCGTACGCCGCGAGGTACCGGTCGAATGCCGGCCGCCCCCCACGGCTGGCGTCCACATCGATCCAGCGTTCCCCCTCCGCAATCACGTTATGGTCGGACAGGGCGATGAAGTCGTAATCGCGATCCCGATACCAGCCTACGATCATCTCGGGATAGTCGTCGCCGTCGCTCCACAACGAATGCGTGTGGAGGTTGCCTTTCCACCAGCGGGTCGGTTCTTCGGTCGCACAACGCGTCAGCGAGGCTCCCAGGATCGCCAGCAGCAGCGTTGCAGCACGGATGGACATGGGTCGCACGTTTTTTTGACAGGAATTCCCCTACAGGCCAAACCAGCATAAGACGGCAGGCCTCGCCCAGTATACGCACTTTATTTCAACCACATATAACCGAATCGTAAGCGCAGCTCCCCGGCGCGGTTCGACGCCTGATTTCATATCCCCCCAGCGTTCCCCCGGGAGATTCATCCCATGACGACGAAACGATCCTCCGTGCGCCTCCTCCAGTATCTGGTCCTTGTCGACGCCGCGCTGGCGCTGGCAACCCTCATGCTCTGGTTCACGGCCTAAACGCCGGCGGCGACCGACTGCGCGATCAATCCGCCGCCTCGTTGGCTTCGCGGGTCGGAGCCGAACCGAACGCCTCCCGGTAGCATTTCGTGAAATACGACGGCGAGGCGAAGCCCACGGCATACGCCACTTCCGATACCGTGCCGGCGCCCTGCGCGAGCAGGTCGCGCGCCCGTTCGAGCCGGTACGTGCGCAGGGCGGCATTCGGAGACTGGCCCGTCAGCATCGTGATCTTGCGCTGGAGTTGACGGACGCTCATCCCCATCGCATCGGCGAGATCGCCCACGGAAAGCTCCGACTCGGCGATGCGCGCATCCAGCACCTCACGCCAGCGATCGAGAAAGGCGCGCTCGGCCGAAGGGACCTCGATATGCGAGGGGCCGATCGTGAGATGTTCGCTGAAGGTCGACCGCAGCCGGCGGTACCGGGCAACGACCCCGTTGACCCGCGCCCGCAGCGACGTCGCATCAAACGGCTTGACGAGATAGTCGTCGAACCCGGCCTCGAAGCCGGCGCGTTCGCTCGCCGCATCCGCCCGGGCCGTGAGCGCCAGGATCGGGACATGATCCAGCACCTCGTCCTCCCGCAGTGCGCGGCACAGGGCCATGCCGTCGATGCCAGGCATCATGAGGTCGGTGACGATGACGTCGGGCACGAGCCGGCGGGCGAGTTCGAGCCCGCCCGCCCCGTCTCCAGCCTCCGCGACGGTCCAGTCCGCCTCCAGACACTGACGCACGTAGGCGCGCACGTCCGCATTGTCTTCGACGACCAGGGCGACGCCCTGCTTCGTTCCGGCGCGCGGGGTGTCCTCCGCTCCCGTCGTTTCGTCCGGCATGGGGGCCGCGGCGACGGGCCGGCCGCCGGCCGCCTCGGGCTCGCCTTCGAGGCGCACGGGGAGCCGGACCGTGAACACGCTGCCGAACCCGACCGTGCTCTCCGCCGCGATCGTCCCGTGCAGGCGTTCCACGAGGGCGCGCGTGGGGGCCAGGCCGATACCTGCGCCCGGATGGGTCGCGGCGGCGTGTTCGACGCGGTGGAACCGGTCGAAGATGTGCGGGAGGTCGGCCTCGGGGATGCCGGCCCCGGAGTCGCGCACCTCCACGACGAACGCCGCCCCCTCCTGCGCGAGGCGGAGGCGGATCGTCCCGCCGGCCGGCGTGTAGTGGATGGCGTTGGCCAGGAGGTTCGACACGATCACATCGAGCTTTTCGGCGTCGAAGACACCGGGGAGTTCGGACGCGTTCGCATCGAACGTCAGCGTCAATCCGCCGCGTTCGGCCATTGGCGCGAAGCTGCGCGTCAGGTCGCGCAGGTGCGCGACGAGGTCTGCCTCGCGCACGCGCACCGGCATCCGGCCGGCGTCGAGCCGGGAGAGGTCGAGCAGCTGGTTCATCAGCCCGAGCAACCGTTTCCCGTTGCGCCTCATCGTCTCGAGCAAGGATCGGGTATCGGCGGGCAGCTCCGTCCGGGCGAGCAGGTCGTCCAGCGGGCCGAGGATCAGGGTGAGGGGGGTGCGGATTTCGTGGGAGATGTTCGAGAAAAAGCGAGTCTTCACGTCGAGCAGGTCGGCTTTTTCACGGCGCTCGGCGTCGAGCAGGCGCATCTGCCAGAAGTCGCGGCGGGCGTACGTTTCCATCGCGTAGCCGGCCGTCATGCCGATCAGGTTGGCGGCCAGCAGGAAGAGGGCGCTCCCGACCCGGGTGTCGAACGGCAGCTGCTCCTTGAGGTAGATGATGAGCAGATACACCAGCAGCAGCGCGAACCCGACGAGCGTGGCGGGTGCGAAGCGGATGCGCATCAGCACATACCCCGGCAGCACGAGGAGCACCGGGCCGTCGATGTAGGCCCGGGGCGAGGTATCGAGCAGGATCATCGCCATCAGCCCGGCGCCGGCGAGAAACAGCACGGCACTGAGGATCTCCTGCATCCAGCGGATAAAAAAGGGCCTGTACGAGGCGAAGTAGACGCCGGCGGCCAGCACGCACACGCCCAGCCGGATCCCCCAGATCCCCCACAACGCGTTCGTCGCCTGCACCCAGTCGAGGTAGGCGAAGAGGGGTCCGTACACGAACGCACCGATCAACAGGGCCACGCGCACTTCGCCGAGCGACTGCCGGGCATAGTCGTCCCGAAACGCAGCCTCGAGGTCAGGGTCGGCGAAGCGCCGGGACAGGGTATGTCGGGTTGGAAAGGTCAAGAGCGCGGCAATGCGGGTAATCCGGATGTGCGCGAAATATAGCGCGCAACGTACCAACCATGAACCGTGGTCTTCGATCCGATTCCGCCTTGTTGCATGCGATTCGTTGCAGTATCATGCGATGACTCCCATCAACCCACCGCCGGATGCTGCTATGTCGATTCTGAACTGGGGCCTTCTGGGCACGGCCCGTATCAACCGTTCCATCATTCCTCCCCTCCGACTCTCCACCCGGAATACGCTGCGCGGCGTGGCGAGCCGGGACCTCGCGCGGGCCCAGGCGTACGCCGACGAATGGCAGATCCCGCAGGCGTACGGAAGCTACGAGGCGATGCTGGACGACCCCGACATCGACGTCGTCTACATCCCGCTCCCGAACCGGTTGCACGCCGAATGGGTCATCCAGGCGGCCCAGGCGGGCAAACACATCCTCTGCGAAAAGCCGCTCGCCCTCACCGTCGAGGAAATCGACGCCATGAGCGATGCCGCGCAGGCGGCCGGCGTGATCCTGGCCGAGGGATTCATGTATCGTCACCACATGCGGACGCTCCAGCTCAAGAAGCTGGTCGACAAGGGCGCCATCGGCGAGGTGCACACGATCCGCGGGGCGTTCACGTTTCCGCTCAACCGGCCGAACGACGTGCGCTGGAACCCCGAACTGGGCGGTGGCAGCCTCTGGGATGTCGGATGCTACCCGCTGAGCTTCGCCCGCTTCATGCTGGGGAGCGAGCCCGAAGAAATCATCGGCCGGCAGGTGCTGGGCGATTCCGGGATCGACGTATCGTTCGCCGCGATGCTCCGCTTCCCGGGCGACGTGCTCGTGCAGTTCGATTGCGGCTTCCGGACGCAGTTTCGAATGGAGATGGAGATCGCCGGCAGCGACGGCCGGCTTTTCGTGCCGATGGCCTTCAAACCCGAGCGGCAGAGCCATATCTACCTGACCAACGGCAACGACGAACTCCGCATCCAGGTCGACGGCAACCACCTGTACCTCGACGAAATCGAGGACCTCACCGACGCCGTGCTCGAAGGCAAGCCGCCCCGCGTGTCGATCGAGGAAAGCCGCGGCAACGTGGCGGCCATCCTGGCCCTCTATGAATCCGCCCGGTACGCCGGCTGACGCACGGGCTGGCGTTACGAAGGTCCGGCGCCGGGTCTCAGCCGTGTCTCATGGCCCGTCCTGCGACGCCAGACTGTCCGGCATGGCCTGCGGGGGCTGCGCACCGACGCCGGCGAGCCAGTCCTGCAGCATCCGGTCCATCGCGGCCACCCGCTCCGGCTGCACGGCCGCGAGGTCCGTCGACTCGCCGATATCCAGATCCAGGTTGTACAGTTCGCGTCGGCCGTCTTCCAGGTAGGCGAAGAGCTTGTACGGCCCCTGACGCACGGCCGCAGTCGGCCGGCTGCCCGACGTGTGGTAGTGCGGGTAGTACCAGAATAGCGGGCGTTCGGGGAGGTCGCCTCCCTGCAGCGCCGGCCATAGGCTGACGCCGTCGACCGCGCGGTTCTCGCGGATGCCGGCCATATCCAGCAGCGTCGGATAGAAGTCCGTGCTCATTGCCGGCGTGGCGAGGCGGGCCGGCGTTACCTGACCCGGCCAGCGCACCAGCAGCGGCACCCGGATGCCGCCTTCGTAAAGCCACCCCTTCCCCCAGCGCAGCGGTTTGTTGGACGTCGGCGGGTTCACGACCGTCGCCAGCCCGCCGTTGTCCGACGTGAACACCACGATCGTATCGTCCGTCAACCCGTTGCGGTCCAGCGCGTCCAGGACGACGCCGACGGCCGTATCCATCGACTCGACCATCGCGGCGTAGGTGGGGTGATCCTGGACTTCCCGAAGCCGGCGCCGTCCTTCGAGCGGCGAGAACCGTTCGTCGTCGGTGATGGCCGGCTGGCGGCCCTTGTATTTCTCGATGAGTTCGGGCTTTCCCTCGAGCGGGGTATGGACCTCATAAAACGCGAGGTGCAGGAAAAACGGCTGCTCGGCGTGCTGCTCGATATAGCCTACCGCTTCCTGGGCGAGCCGATCGGGCAGATATTCGCCCTCGTGGCCGCCGAGGCGGAGGTCGTCCAGGACGTAATCCCCCCTTTCATAGGGATAAAAATAGGTCGGCGGCTGCCCCCGGTCGTTGCCGGCGATGTTGACGTCGTACCCCTGGTCGGTGGGCAGATGCCCCTTGCCGCCGAGATGCCACTTGCCGATGTGGGCGGTGGCGTAGCCGGCGTCGCGGAACGCCTCGGCCAGGGTCCGTTCCCCGAGGGGCAGCTCGTCGCGGTCCTGCACCTGCATAAACGTCCGCCCGGGCACGTCGCCCTCGCCCGGAATCCAATCCGTGATATGCAGCCGCGCCGGGTACCGCCCGGTCTGGATGCTCGCGCGCGTCGGCGAGCAGACGCCGGAGGCGGCATACGCCTGGGTGAACAGCGCGCCCTGACGGGCCAGCCGATCGATGTGCGGCGTCTCGTAAAACGAGCTCCCCTGCACCCCCAGATCCATCCACCCGAGGTCGTCGATGAGGATAAACACCACATTGGGCGGCCGCGGCGTCTGCGCGCAGCCGGCAAGGAAGAGGCTGAGCGCAGCCCAGCAAAACAGGATGAATAGGCGGGCTATCGGGCGTCGGTCACGGGGCATCGGGCGCGGGGTACGGGGCGTTGGACATCGGTCACGGGTCATCGGTCACTGGACATTGGGCAGCGGACGGGGTCGGTCACTGGACATTGGTCATTGATGCCAATACGTAGTTGAATTAGGGCAAAATGTCCCAAAATAATGTCATCTCGACCGAAGACGCCGGCTTGCCGGCATTGGAGCGGAGAGACCTCCTTAACATGGGCTTTTGAATGTCATTTGGAGATCACGACGCTGCCGCATCCTCAAAGGCGCAGTGCTTGGCATAAGGAGGTCTCTTCGCTTCCCCCCGCGTACGCGGGGGTTTCGGTCGAGATGACATTTCTTTTTGCTGAACGTTTCAACGGCTGATTCGCATCATTGGGCGCTGGACAACCCTCGGGCAATTTGCGATCTGCAATTTGCGTTCTGCGATCATCCTCACTCATACTTCTTCTCGCCCGCATACACCCCGATCGGCATGCGATTTTGCGGGAGGGGCTGGGGGCAGGTGGAGTAGGGCGTGAAGGCGCACGGCGGGTTGTAGGCGCGGTTGAAATCGATGACGGTCTCGCCGGATTCGTCGGCCGGCATGTCGACGTACAGGAAGCGTCCTCCCTCGTAGGTCGTGTCGCCGTTCGACTTGTCGGCGAAAACGACCCAGAGGCTTTTTCCCTCGTGGCGTTCGAACGGGAGGAGTTCGAAGGACTGGTCGCCGATCTCGAACTGGAGGACGCCGGGGACGTTTTCGGTGCGTGTCGTCCCCAGGATCGTCGGGTATTCCATCGGCTGGGGCGCGTTGAAGGGGATGAAGCGGGCTTCGATCCGCCACGCGCTGTCGAACGCGTACGCCGGAATGCCGGCAAACGCGCGCCAGGTGGCGCTTTCGAGATCCTTGACGCGTACGCCGAGCCGGCCGTCGCGCGCGATGATCCACCACTGGAGCGAGCCGAAGGTCAGCGTCGTCGCGTAGTTCTCGTCGCTGCCGGCGTCGTTTTGCATGTCGACGCGTTCCACGGCCACGCCGTCGAGCGTGACGTTGACGCCGGGCTCGGCCACGAACGACACCTGTTCGCCGTTGCGGACGAACCGACCGAGCCTTGCCGGTGCCTGGACGTCGCGCAGCCGCAGGTCCACCCCCGTTCCGGCGCCGAAGCTCGTCTCACCCTCGGGAAGCCAGTACAGGCCGGCGAGGGCGAGCCAGCTCGTATCCAGTTCGCGCATCTCCGCCTCGCGCTCCAGCTGCCAGGCGCGATGCGCCTCGGCCAGTTCGTTGAGCTGCAGCATGTGGTTGCCGTACACGCCGATGGTCAGGACGGCGGCGACGAGCACGAGAACGATCACGTGGTTGCGGGCGTGAATCATAATCGACTTCGGGGATTATCGATCGGAGGACGAGGGCGACGCCTCGGGTGGGTACTTGCGCATCAGCGCCATGGCCTCGTCGGCCAGGCGGATCAGGTAGGGGTGGGCGCGATGGCCGTTGGTGAGGATGGCGAACCCGATGCGGCGGTCGCGGTTTCCCTGCAAAAATGCCGTGTACCCCGGGACGCTCCCGCTGTGCGCGAAATACGTCTCGCCATCGCGCCGGTCGGTCCACCACGTCAGTCCGTAGCCGGCTTCGGCGGTGCCCCACAGCTCGGCGACCGGCCCTTTGAACCGGTCGTACTGCCGCGTCATCATTTCGTCGAGGGACTTTTTGGCGATGATCTGCCGGCCCTTGTAGACCCCGTCGTTCAGGTTGGCGATGAGCCAGTGGGCCTGATCGACCACCGTGCCGTAGACGATGCCGGCCGGCCAGACCGACGCCTTCAGCCGCGTTGTCGGCGCCGGACGGTTCGTGGATTCGTCGATCTCGTACGGAATCGCGAGCCGCTCGGTCATCTCGGGCGTGGGGATAAAGGCCGTGCTCGTCATCTCCAGGGGGTCGAAGATCCGCTGCTGCATGTACGCGCCGTAGGGCATGCGGGCCTGTTTCTCGATGATGTAGGCGACGAGCGAATAGGCCAGGTTGGAGTATTCGACCCGCGTGAGCGGCGGCGCCTCGACGGCCAGGGCCGTCTTCAGATAGTCCTCCAGCGCCGGCGGAGCCGTATCGCCCCACACCGGGTAGCCGTCGAACGCAACCGGCAGACCGGAGGTATGCGTCAGCAGATGCCGGAAGGTGACCGGGTTCTTGAAGTCCTCGCCAGCGATTTCGAGCGGCTCGATGTAGCTGCGCACGGGGTCGTCGAGCGAAAACGCGCCGGCGTCGCGCAGCTGCAACAGGGCGGCGGTGGACAGGCCCTTGAACGTCGACCCGATGAGGTATACCGTGCTCGGCACCGCCGGCGTGCGCGCCCACAGGTTGCTGTAGCCGTACGCCCCCGTCCACAGGATGCGATCCCCCTCGACGAGCGCGATCGTGGCGGACGGAATCTGCCCGTCGATCAGGGCCTGCTCGATCAGGGGCTCCAGTTCGGCGACGATCTGCTGTACACGCGTGCCGAGCAGCGGCGCCTGCGCGGCCGCCGGCAACGCCATACCGAACACCAGAAGATACCGGAGTAGATTTCGAACGAACATAGACGTGGGAATGGCGTTCCTGTGCGCGGTGAATCGACCGATGGTGAGCCTCTATCCCTTCCCGGGAAGACCGCTCCGCCTCGCGTCGCTGCCTGCGACGATCCGGTCGAGACGACAGCATAATAATCATTTCGGTTCTCACATTCCTGCATGTCGCGGCTTTCGATCGCATCGGTTGTATTCGTCTTCATCGCACTCGGCGTGGCCGCTTCGCCGGCCTCCGCGCAGCCGCTGTACGAGACGCGCGCGGTGTGGCTGGCGACGATTCTCGGCGACGGCAACTGGCCGGTGAACGGGCAATCCCCCGCCGAGCAGCAGACGGCGCTCGAGGCGCTCATCGAGCGGGCGGCGCAGGTCGGGATCAACACCCTCTATTTCCAGGTCATCGCCCGCGGCGACGCGTTATATCCCAGCACGCGGCTGCCGTGGACCCCGCTGCCCCTGGGCGCCGGACGCGACCCGGGATACGACCCGCTCCAGGTGGCCATCGACGCCGCGCACCGCGCCGGCATGGAGCTGCACGCCTGGATCAACGTCTTCCGCGTGGGCGACAGCACGACGCGCACCGCCTTCGCCGGCGTGCAAAATCCGATGCACGTCGTCTATGCCCAGCCGGGATGGGTCCAGCAGGTCGGCTCCGAACTCTGGCTCGACCCATCGGTCGCCGAGGCCCGCGCCTGGATGCTCGGCAACGTCATGGAACTGGTCGAAGGCTACGACCTCGACGCCGTCCATTTCGATTTCGCCCGGTATCCCCAGGGCGGCCTGCCGGACGACGCGTCCAATTTCCAGTTCGATCCGCGCGGGTTCGCCGACATCGACGACTGGCGCCGCAACAACGTGACGCTGTTCGTCGAGTCCGCCTTCGAGGCGGTCTCCGCCGCGAAGCCGTGGGTGAAGCTGGGGGCCGCGCCGCTGGGCAACTACCAGCCGGCGGACGCCTGGCCGGGTCTCTGGGCCTACTTCGACGTTTACCAGGAGAGCCGGCTCTGGGCGGAGCGCGGCTGGATGGATTACCTCGCCCCCCAGATCTATTTCAGCACCGGAACGGCGCCGGACGCCGGCCAGACCACCCCCACGCCCGACTTCACGGTGCTCGTCGACGAGTGGGTCCGTGAATCCGGCGGCCGGCCCATCATCGCCGGCATGGCCCCCTACAAGGCCGCCGAAGGCCGCTTTCCGGCCTCCGACCTCGTGACCCAGATCGTGAATACGCGGGCGTACGACGGCGCGGGGCACGCGGCCTTCCGCTACGACCATCTCATGCAGTACGAATCGCTGTACCGGGAGCAGTACCCGAAGCCGGCGCTGCCGGCGCGGTCCGCCCATCGCTTCGAGGCCGCGGCGCCCTCGACGCCGCAGGGCTTCCGGATCGTCTCCATCCAGAACGGCGCCGCGAACCTCGCCTGGAATCCATCCGACGGCGCGGCGGCGGATCCGCTGCGCGCCTACGCCCTCTTCCGGCGCATCGGCGCCCCACCCGATCCGACCGCCGGCCGCGACCTGCTGGCGGTGGTGGACCGCGATGTCACCACGTTCACCGACGTCGTGCCTTCGGACAACGAGGTCTACTACCAGATCGCGGCCACGAGCCGGCTCGGGATGGTATCCATGCCGTCCCAGGCAGTATCGACGAGCATGCCCACGGCGGTCGAGACGGCGAACGAAGGACCCCGCTGGGCGCTGATCGAGAGCATTTACCCGAACCCCAGCCGGCAGACGGCTGAAGTGCGCTACGCCGTCGGCAGCGTGGGGAGGGTCAACGTGGCGGTGGTCGACCTCCTCGGCCGCGTCCGCTACCGGTATTCCGACGCCGCCCACCAGGCCGGCAGCCATCAGCTCACCCTCGACACCTCGCGCTATGCGCCCGGCGTGTACTTTTTTGTCCTCGAAGCCGGCGACCGCTCCGTGACCCGCGCGTTCGCGGTCGTGCGCTAACGTCGCGTTGACATACCGGGGCACGATGTGTATACTGCCCAATTGATTCGACGGGGGCGCCGTGGCCTGTTTCCGCATACTTCGCCGGCCCCTCGGACCGCCATGTAGTCCGCAATCACCTAACCACAGATATCATGATGAAACGCGTTACGAAGCTGATGCTCGTCGCCGCGCTGGGCTTTCTTTTTTCCCAGAGCGCCCTCGCGCAGGACAGCGAATTCCTGCTCAATGTACCCACTTCGGATGACTTCACGGCCGGATACACCAAAGGCATCCACTCGGGCGCCCGCTCCGTAGCGGGTCCCTACGACCTGGACGGTGACGGCCTGTATGAAGTTCTCGTATCCGACTACACCGGCGGTGGCCGCGTACATGTCATCGAGAACGTGTCGGCCGATACCTGGGAACTGGTTTACTCTACACCCTGGCTGGATTCGACTGCTACCACCAATAACATCCGTGTGATCACCGGCGCCGATCTCGACGGCGACGGGTTCGGAGAGATCCTGTTCTTGAGCGGTCGCAACTTCAGCGAATTCAACCCGAACATTGCCGACCTGCCTGTCGGTCTCTACGTATTTGAGAACCAGGGCGACAACGACTTCGGCACGGCCCCGACGACGATCTATAATTTCGGAGACAACCTGCCCGATCGCTGGCGCGCCGAACAGATGGCCGTAGCCGATGTCGATGGCGACGGTAAGGAAGAACTGATGTTTGGCAACAACGGCAGCTCGAATACCTTCGACAACTGGTACGTCATCTCGGTGGATGATATCGGCTCTGGATTTGACACCTGGACCGTCGAGATGCGGCTCTCTTCGCGTGCAACCGAGGACTTTGATCCCGTGGCGCGCGGCGGCGGCAGCCCGTACGCGATTCATCCGGCCGACCTGAACGGCGACGGTGTGTGGGACCTTTCGCTCCACAGCTACAATGCCTTCAACCTGACCAACGTGACGGTCACCGGCGCGGACACCTATGTCGCTCCGGCTGACGGCGCTACGAATGGTTTTCTCAACGCCTCCTCGACGGGCGATGACGTAGCCTTCTTTGGCGGCACGGTCGTCGACATCGACGGCAACGGAGACGACGAGATCTTCTACCCGATCTCGTGCATCGATTCAGGCAGCAGCCCGGCCCCTACTTGCGGTTCGGTGCTGTTGTTTAACTACGAAGATGGCGAAGATGTCATGCAGGTGACGATGGACAACGTTGCGTGGGCCATCCTTCCTGGTATGACGTCGTTCGGCATCACGTCGGGTGACCTGGATGGCGACGGCGCGATGGAAGTCATCACGGGCGGACCCGCCTATGGCGCTGGCTCCTTCTCTGCCGGTAACGCACCGAGCTGGATCAACATCGCTGAATTCAACGGCGGCGATCCCGAGGATGGCGCCAATTACTCCATCCAGACGCTCGAATACTTTGATCCGATCGATGCCGACTCCTCCGCGTTCGATCTCGTCGTACGCGATTCGGCCGGTGTGATCACGGAGTACCTCGAGACCGGCGATCAAGGTTCGGAGTTCGTCTCCAAACTGGCCTACCTCGGCGATGCCGACATGGACGGCTACAATGAAGTCGTCATCGGTTTCCAGGGTGTGGACGATAGCACGTATGTCTACGACGAGGTTTTTAATCCATCTGACTCGACCTACACGCGTACGATCCGCTCCTCAAAGGTAAATCCGGACCGTGTCTTTATGCGCGTGCTCTCCGGCAATGGCCGCGCGGTGAGCATCGAAGACGAGCGCATCGTCATCCCGAGCGACTACAAGCTCCACGCGAACTACCCGAACCCGTTCAACCCGACGACGACGATCAGCTTCACGCTGCCGCTTGAAAAAGCCATCAGCGTCCGGGTATACGACATGACGGGCCGGCTCGTCCGGAATCTGGTCAACAACCAGGTCTATCCGGCCGGCACGTTCGAGGTGGTCTGGGACGGCACCGGCGACGCCGGCAACAGCGTCGCGAGCGGTTCCTACATCTACTCGCTCGAATACGGCAACTTCCGCCAGGCCCGCACGATGGTGCTGGTGAAGTAAGCCACCTTTCCGGCCTGAAAAGGGAGAGGCCCCGCCGGCCTCTCCCTTTTCTTTTCGGTGTCCTTTCAGTCGCCTATTCCGACCGTTCGGCGACAACGGGCTTTACCTTTTGACCGGAGAGGCAGAGTTTGGTTTGACGGTTTGCGGAGCTTGCATGGCCGGAAGGGATGCAAGATGCAGGATGCAGGATGTCGCTAGCATGCCCGTTGCCGTATCCTGCATCCCGCATCCTGCATCCCGCATCCCGTATCCTGCATCCCGTATCCTGCATCCCGCATCCCGCTTTTATCCCGACTACTCACAGTCAGCCACAGCATAATGGCGTTTATCCGATCCGCGCGCGGCTTCCTGCCGATGGCGCTCTTGAGCTTCCTCTTCACGACGGCGGCGCTCGGCCAGGGCAAGATCGCCGGCCGGGTGCTCGACCAGACCAACGGCGAATCGCTCATCGGCGTCAACGTCGCCCTCGAAGGGACGACCCAGGGCACGGTGACCGACACCGACGGCAACTACATCATCGTCAACGTCCGCCCCGGCGTGTATACGCTTGTTTTTTCCTATGTGGGATACAAGACGCAGCGGGTGGAAGGCATCAACGTGGCAACGGGCCAGACGACCCGGTACGACACGCGGATGCAGGAAGAGGTCATCGAGGGCGAAGAGATCATCGTTCAGGCCGAGCGGCCCCTGATCCAGAAGGACCTCACGGCGTCGAGCAAGACGGTCGACGCCACGCAGATCGACGCCCTGCCCGTGGAAGGCTTCTTCGGGGTGCTCGTGACGCAGGCCGGCGTGAACCAGGGCCCCGGCGGCGAAATCCATATCCGCGGCGGCCGCAGCAATGAGGTCGCCTTCCTGGTGGACGGCATCTCCGTCGGCGACCCGTTCGACACAAACGGCCTCGCCACCAACGTTGCGGCCGACGCCATCCAGGAAATGACCGTGATCTCCGGCGCCTTCAACGCCGAATACGGCAAGGCGATGTCCGGCATCGTCAACCTCGTGACCAAGGAAGGCGGCCGCAAGGTCAACGGGTCGTTCAGCCTCTACGGCGGCGACACCGTCACCCGGCACGACGACATCTTTTTCACGCCCAAGGCCGTCGGCGCCGACATCTACACGCTCGAGGGCACGCTGGGCGGCCCGATCCCCTTCCTGCGCAGCGGCAACTTCTTTTTCTCCGGCCGGCACGACTACGACGAAGGCTATGCGTTCGGCATCCGGCAGCACCTGCCGTCCGACTCCGCCAACTTCAACGTCTCCCCGATCTACTACGAGATTGCCGGCCATCCGTGGCAGGACTACCTCCCCGTCGAACAGGGCGGCCAGGGCCTCGCCCTCCCCGACGAACGTGTCCCGATGAACCCGAGCCTCAGCTCGAACTTCATCACCAAACTCACCTTCCGCCCGTTCAAGAGCGTCAAGGTGGAATACGGCTACATCTACGACTACAGCCGGTTCAAGTCGATGAACGCCAGCACATTTCTCTACCGCTACGTGCCCGACGGCACGGCGACCAACCGGGAGGCCGGCTACAGCCACCGGTTCAGCTGGACGCAGACCCTCGACGACCGGACGTTCTACAGCCTCGCGCTCTCCTACGCCACCAACGAGTTCCAGCAGTTCGTCTACGAAAACCCGAACGACCCGCGGTACGTGCGCGACCTCGGCGGCATCGGCGACGGCACCGTGGTGGGCTTCCCGGGGATCAACTTCCTCATGGGCGGCAACCAGAAGACGCACATCAACGAGACGTCCCGCTCGCTGCGCGGCAAGTTCGATCTCACCAAACAGATCGGCCTGATCCACGAGGCCAAGATCGGCGCCGACGTGCAGCTGCACGGGCTGGACCGCCGCAACTTCGTCGTGCTCTACAACGACAACGTGCTCTACCGCGACGGCCCGACCGTGCCCGACGAGTCCACGCCCTCGCACGACGCCTACAAGGATCAGCGCGTGACCGAGGTCAGCGCCTTTGCGCAGGACAAGCTGGAGTTCGAGAACTTCATCATCAACGCCGGCCTGCGCTACGAATTCTTCGACCCGCACGGGCAGTACATCCCGAACCTCCTCGATCCGCAGGGCGAGCGGCGCAAGGCGGAGCAGACCCATCTGTTTCTGCCCCGCGTCGGCGTCTCGTTTCCGATCACCGTCTCGGGCATCATCCACTTCTCGTACGGCCACTTCGCGCAGATGCCCCCCTTGCGGCAGCTGTACGTGAACCCCGAATTCGAATTCCCCGTCGGCGTCGCGCCGGTCTATGGCAACACGAACATGCGGCCGGAGCGGACGGTCCAGTACGAGATCGGCCTCCAGCAGCAGATCGGCGAACAGCTCGCGTTCGACGTGACGGGCTTCTTCAAGGACATCCGCGACTATCTGGCGCTGCAGCAGATCCGCTTCAGCACCATCGCCGGCGAAGACGTCTACAACATCTACCTGAACCGCGACTACGCCAACGTGCGCGGGGTGACCTTCGCCCTCACGCGCCGGCGGGGCCGCGACGACCTGCTCTCGGCCACGCTGGACTACACCTTCCAGCTCGCCGAAGGCAATAACAACGACCCGGACGCCTTCTTCTTCAACTTCCTCTCCGGCCGCGAGAACGAGTTCGAGATCGTGCCGCTCGACTTCGACCAGCGGCACATCCTCTCGTCCACCGTCTCCCTCACGAAGCCGGGCAACTGGGGCGCCTCGTTTATCGGGCAGTTCTCTACCGGCTACCCCTACACGCCGCTGCTACTCGACCAGAAAATCGACCAGCTCCCCAACAGCGGCCGCAAGCCGTCGCAGCTCAGCCTCGACGCCCACCTGTACAAGGAGTTCGCCCTCGGACGCAGCAACCTGCGCGTCTTCGCCAAAGTCTTCAACGTGCTGGACCGGCTCAACGAGCGGTTCGTGTTCGACGACACGGGCCGGGCCACCTACAGCCTGAACGGGCAGCGCGGCGTGCACGAGGCCTGGATCCCGCTGTACGGCCAGCCCGGCATCCATACGCTGGACGAGTACAACACGCGCCCGCATTTTTACAGCCCGCCCCGCGAGATCCGGGTCGGCGCCACGCTGTCTTTTTGAACGACCTCCTGAAGGCGGACACGCCGCGCGTGTCCCAACGTGATCGCATGATGATGTTTCGATATATCCCCATCGCCCTGTTCGCCGCCGCGCTGGTGTTGCCGGCCGGCGCGCAATCGCGCAAGGAGCTGAAAGCGGGCCGGCAGCACGACTGGCAGCCCGAACAGGTGCAGCGCTGGGTCGACTACCAGACCAACCTCCCCTACCGCCGCGGCGTCCAGCTCGCCTGCGGCGACGACCTGACCACGCGCCGCGATGCCATCATGAATGGCAACCGCATCACGACGCAGATCCTCAATTTCGGCTCGATCTCCGCCCCGGGCAACACCATCACCGACATCGTCTGGAACGGCCTCGGCTACGGCTACGAGTTCGGCCCCTTCGTCGCGGCCGAGATCATCGACGAGGGCCGGCAGGATCCGCAAAGCGTCCCGCTGCTCGACGACAACGGGCAACCCGTACTCGACGGCCAGGGAAACCCCGTCTACGTGATGCATATCGTCTCGGACGGCCTGGTCTCCAACGGCGGCGAAGCGTCGCCGGACGGCACCGAGTTCTGGGGCTGGCAGCCGCTGGCGTGCGCGCAACCGGTGGGTTCGTTCGCCGGCCTCGACGTCGTCGAGCCCACGTCGCGGTTCATCCCGACGAGCGACGCCCGCGACGGCAACCTGGACGGCAAACCGGATTCCTGGCCCGACTCGTGGTTCAACGCCAACCTCAAGGAGTACGTCTGGCCCGGCGCGCTGCAGCAGGGCGCTTCCAACGCGGACAAGGAAGCGATCTACTTCATGAACGACTACAACAACCGCGAATTCGCCTATACCCCGTTCCCGAACGACCCGGACCGCCGGGGCCTCGGCCTGGAAGTCGAAACCCGCATCTACCAGTGGGCCAATCCGCTCGCCGAGGACGCCATCTTCCTGATCTACAAGATCACGAACAAGAGCGACAAGGACCTCGACAAGGTCATCTTCGGGATGTGGGGCGATCCGCACATCGGCGGCCCGGGCGACTGGCCCGATGACTTCGCCTTTTTCGACCGCTCGCGCAACATGGTCTACGCCTGGGACGCGGACGGGCGCTCCGACATTCCGGGCCGCTCGCCCGGCTACTTCGGGTTCAAATTCCTGGAGAGCCCCGGCCTCGGCAACGAGATCATCGACGGGCAGACGTACCAGGGCGACGGGATCGATAACGACAACGACGGGATGGTCGATGAGTCGTGGACCGACGGCATCGACAACGACGGCGACTGGAATCCGGACACCGACGACGTCGGCGTCGACGGCATCCCGGGCACCGGCGACATCGGCGAAGGCGACGGCGTCCCGACGGCCGGCGACCCGTTCGACATCACCAAACCCGGCGAGCCCAATTTCGAGTTCACGGACATCGACGAGAGCGACCAGATCGGCCTCACCTCGTTCGCCTCGCCGGGCTTCGCCGGCAACCGGATCTCGAACGACGAGCGCGTGTGGGAGCTGGTCACGCCAGGCCGGTTCGACCAGGTGCCGGCCGAAGCCGGCGACTACGTTTTCCTCTACGGCTCGGGCTCGTTTCCGCTCCGCGCCGGCGAAACCAAACGATTCTCCATCGCCCTCATCGTCGGCGAAAACCGGGAGGACCTGAACCTGAACGCCGAGACCGTCCAGCAGATCTTCGACGTCGGCTACCGGTTCGCCAAGCCGCCGGACAAGCCGATCCTGCGCGCCGTGCCGGGCGACCAGAAGGTGACGCTGTACTGGGACGATCGCGCCGAGCGCTCGGTCGACCCGCTCTCCCGCGAAACCGATTTCGAGGGCTACGTCATCTACCGGTCCACGGATCACGAGTTCAGCGACCAGCAAACCATCACCGACATCAACGGATCGAAATTCCTGTTCCGCCCGCTCACGAACAGCATCGGCGTGGAGGCCAAGTTCGATATCCGGAACGGCCTCTCCGGCCCGTCGCCGATCCCCTTCCAGAACCGCGGCGTGTCGTACGACCTCGGGGACGACACCGGGCTCTTCCACACGTATGTGGACTCCAACAACGTCATCAACGGCCAGACCTATTACTACACGGTCGTCGCCTACGACCGGGGCTGGGACGGCGTCGATAACGCGGCCTTCCTCAACGGCATCCCGCCGAGCGAGACCAGCAAGACGATCACGTACAACCCGACGACGGACGATTACATCTTCGACGTAAACACCGCGCGCGTGGTGCCCGGGCCGCTGGTCGCCGGCTACGTGCCGCCGGTGATCAACGGCGAGGCCGCCGGCTCGGTCACGCGGGCCAGCGGCAACGGCACGGGCGACATCCGCCTCCGCGTCGTGGATCCGCTCGCCGTGCCGGACGGAGGCCTCTACACCCTGCGGTTCGAGTCCGTCGACAACCGCGTCGCCTACACCGTCACCGACGAACGCCCGAAGACCGTGAGTGTCGCCGCCGCCGCCGGCAAGACCAACGGGCTGGGCGTGCAGCACATCGACCCGGCGAGCTTCACGCTCACCACCGAGGCCGGCACGGCGCTGACCGCCGGCACCGACTATGTCCTCAACGCCGAGGCCGGCTCCGTCCAGACGCTCGGCTCGGTTGCAGGCAACCTGACGGCGACGTTCACCTACAACCCGCTGTACCAGAGCACCCGGCTGGCGTCGGAGGAGTCGAATACCGTGTTCGACGGGCTCCACCTGTTTGTCCAGAACGACGCGCTCGAAATCGACTCCCTGCAGACCGGCTGGTCGCAGGGCGGCGACGGGATCGCCTTCACGGCCCGCGTGGCCACCTCGGGGCCGCTGCGCCGGGCCCAGCCGTCCGATTACGAGATCGTGTTCACCGACGACCCCGTGACCACCGCGATCAGCAGCCTCCTGCCGCTGCCGTTCCGGATCACCAACCTCACGCTGGCCAACCAGCAGATCGACGCCTTCGTGCCGGACCTCAACAACAACGATGTCTGGGATGTTGAGGAGCAGATCATCTTCGTCGAGACCATCAACGGCGCGCTCACGGCCACGTGGGAGGTCCGCTTCCCCGCCGGCTCCCGCCTGCCCGGCAATGGCGACACGTTTTTCCTCAGGACGAACAAACCCTTCGCCGCCGGCGACACGTTCACCTTCACGACCACGGCCGCCGGCACCGACGCCGAGCTGGCGCGGGAGGGGCTGAAAGATATCTATGTCGTCCCGAACCCGTATGTGGCCACCGACGTGTTCGAGCCGCGCAACCCGATCAACCGGGCGGATCGCGGGGATCGGCGGCTCTATTTCGCCAACGTGCCGCAGCGGTGCACGATCCGGATCTACACGCTGGCCGGCGAACTCGTCGATGTCATCGAGCACGACGGCGCGCTCAGCGAAGGCAAGGCCTTCTGGGACCTTCGCACGCTCGACAACATGAACATCGCCTACGGCCTCTACCTTTTCCACGTCGAGTCGGAAGAGGGATCGTTTATCGGCAAGTTCGCCGTCATCAAATAACGGGTTCCGCCCACGATCTCCACGTACGCTATGAAACGTGCCGTTATCCTCGTCGCCGGCGCCCTGCTCGTCCTCCTCGCCCCGCCCTCTCGGGCGCAGGTAGGCACCGACTCGCCCGACCGCAGCACCATCACCAAAAAAGGGACGACGTCCGCCCAGTTCCTGAAGCTTGGCGTGGGCGCCCGCGCCATCGCGCTGGGTGGCAGCTACGTATCGGTCGCCAACGACCTGTCCGCGCTCTACTGGAACCCGGCCGGGCTCTCCAACCTCCAGGGCAGCGCCGTCCAACTCGCCTACACCGACTACCTCGCCGGCGTCGACTACAACTTCGCCGCGTTCGGGACCTCGCTCGGGAGCGCCGGCGTGATCGCGGCGTCGCTGATCTATCTGGATTCCGGGGAGATGGAGGTCCGTACCTCGACCCAGCCGGAAGGGACCGGCGAGCAGTTCAGCGTCCGCAATCTCGCGCTCCAGCTTTCCTACGGACGCGCGCTGACCGACCGGTTTTCACTGGGCGGCACGCTCAAGTACGTGCAGGAATCCATCTGGCACAGCAGCGCGTCATCCATGGCCTTCGACATCGGCCTGCTGTTCATCACCCCCTACGACCGCCTCCGCCTGGGGGCCTCAATGTCCAACTTCGGCCCCAAGATGCAGCTCAGCGGACGGGACATCCTGTTCAGCCAGGACCCCGCACCCGATCAGGAAGGCAACGTCGAGATCGTCAACGCCCAGTACCTGACCGACCAGCACCCGCTCCCGCTCATCTTCCGGCTCGGGCTCTCGTGGGACGCCATCGCCACGGCGGATCACCGCATCATCCTGATGACCGACGCGGCCCATCCCAACGATAATGCCGAGTACATGAACATCGGCGCAGAATACTCGTTTCGAAATCTGATCGCCCTCCGCACCGGATATCGCAACCTCTTCGAGCCCGACGGCGAGCAGGGGCTGACCTTCGGGGCCGGCCTCAGCCTGCGACTGGACCGCGCCCTGCGGCTTCGGTTCGACTATGCCTATGCCGACTTCGGCCGGCTCGAAGAGACCCACTGGTTGACGGTGGATCTGGAATTCTAGGTTAGGTTCTGTCTGAAAGATTTTTCAGACAGAACCGTATCCTGAACGTAATTCAGGATCCAACGCTGTCTTGGAGGTTTTTTGGATGCGCCGGGACGCCCCGAACGATTTTTCAGACACGGCCTGGCACATTACAATTTTGCAGGTTACTGGTTTGCGGATTGCACCAACACGTCCGATTCGGTCGGTCATGCCCCTGGCATCTCCTTTCTTCTGGGCCGCGCTCGTCTTTCTCGCGAGCGCCCTCGACGCGCGGGCGCAGTCGCTCGACGACTTCGCCGTCGTCCCCGTCGACGTCGCGACGCCGTCTTTGACATCGACCGGCAAGACGGATGAACGCGCCTACACCTTCCGCTCGGCGTCGGCCTACAACGGGGTGATGATTCGGGGATACAGCGACGCGCAGGACGTGACCGGGTTTATCCGGTTCGACGGCGAAGCCGAATGGCATCCGCTTTCCTTCCTCCGGGGCCCGCGGGACGTCGTCTTCCTCGCCGGCTACCGGAGCGCGGTCTACCGGTCCGGCGCCGGCTTCGTCATCCGGATCGCGTCGCCGGCCGGAACGCCGGTCGAGCTGCTCGAAGCCGGCACGTTCGACAACCGCCTCGATGCGGACCGGAACCCGTCCGATGACCGGCCGGCCGTCGAGGCCGGCGTGGCGGGGCAGATCGTTCCGCCCACCCTCATCAACCGCGCCGCATGGGGCGCCAGGCCGTTTATCGGCACGCCGGAGCCGCTCGCGAGGCCGTCGTATACGCGGATGTCCTTCCACCACGCCGCCTGCTGCTCGGCCTACACGTACGAGGAGGGGCTGGCGCAGCTCCGGTCCATCCAGATCTTCCACCAGGACGTGCGAGGCTGGAGCGACATCGGGTACCAGTTTCTCATGGATCAGGAAGGCCGCGTCTATCAGGGCCGTCCTTTCCTCGACAACCGCCCCAACCTCGACCGCCCGCCGCAGCTGGCGATGGGCGCCCATGTCGGCAACGCCAACACGGGCAACATCGGTGTTTCGGTGCTGGGGTGCTACCACCCGGCGGAAGGGCCGGAATGCGAGGACATGCTCTCGCCGGCGGCGTACGACAGCCTCATCACCATCTTTGCGTACCTGAGCGAGAACTACCGGGTCACCACCCCCAACCTGCTCGGCCATCGCGACCAGGGTAGCACCTCCTGCCCGGGCGACAACAACTACGCACTCCTCCCCGGGATGCGAACCGACATCGACCGCCTCATCGCCCAGGGCAACGCCCCCATCGCGTTCGCCTCGCTGTCCGCTTCGAGCGATGCCGACGGCGTCGTGCGCCTCAGCGGGTCCTTCTCGGAGATCATCGACGTGGAATCGTTCTGGATCGAGCGCGATGCCGGAGGCCAGGTCACCCGCATCTTCTCCCGCAGCGAGGCGACGGACTTCAGCGCCAGCGACCCGGCGGTGCCGGAAGCCGGCGTCGTATCCTACGCGCTGTACGCGCGCAGCTCCACCGGGCGCGAGCAGCGGCTCTCCGAGCAGACGGTCACCGTATCGGCCCCCGCCGGCTACGCGCTCCATCAGGCCTTCCCCAACCCGACCCCCGGCGAGGCCGTGGTCCGGTATTACCTGGCGCGCGAAGGCATCGTCCGCCTCGCCCTCTACACCACCTCGGGGCAGCAGGTGCGGCAACTCGTCGATGCGTTCCAGGAGGGCGAGCGCTGGTATGCCCTGCCGCTATCGACAGCCGGCCTCGCCAGCGGCACGTACCTGTACCGGATCACCGTGGAAGGTTTCTCCGGCGTCGATTTCGACGCCACACGCACCCTGACGGTCGTCCGCTAGCGCCGCCCCCTACCGGTCGCGTTCCGGTCAATTTTTACCTTCCCGATTTATAAGCATTTTCTTACATTGTCCGGCGTGGACAGCGCTGACACTCCGTTCCCTCTCCTGCGGCGAGCCCCTTCGTTCGTTTTGCTCGCATGCTGATCGTGCTTCCATGTGCGTGCTCATCCAGGCCCTCGCCCCCGTTCCCGTGAACGCCGGCGCAGGCGCCCTTTTCCCGCCCATGCCCTCCGTTACCCATGCAGTCTCCTTTCGAGGTAGGCGAAACCATCCATTTCGAGGACGAATCCTACCTCGTGCTGCGCGTGGTGCCTCTCAAGGATTTCAGCCGGTTGCCGCCCGATAAAGAGCGCTGGGGAACGCATGTGCTGCTCCTGAAGCGGGCGAGCGACGGCCGACGGTGCGTGGCGAACTGGTTCGAGTCCGGCACCCTGACGCCGCCGGAGGACTGGCTGGAGGACTATATCTAGGGCCGGCCGACTACCCCCTCAGTGCGGCAGCCAGACGGTAAACGTGGCCCCCTCTCCTTCGTCGCTCTCCATGCTGAGCCGGCCGCCGTGTCCGTGCGTCACGATGTCGTAGCTGAGCGAGAGCCCCAGGCCCGTGCCTTCGCCGGCGGGTTTCGTCGTAAAAAACGGCTCGAAAACGCGCTTCTTCAGCGGGGCCGGGATGCCCGGTCCGTTGTCCGCCACCGTGATCGATACGCCATCCGCCTCGGCCCGCGTCTGCACCCGCACCACGGCCTCGCCCCCCGCTCGGCCGCGCTCGCCCACGGCGTAGAAGGCATTGTTCAGCAGGTTGATCAACACGCGCCCGATATCCTGTGGCACGATCGCTGCCCGGCCGGCATCCGGATCGTACTGGCGTTCGATCTGCACGGAGACATCGGGATGGGAAGCCCGAAATCCGTGATACGCCAGCGTGGTGTTTTCCTCCACGAAGCCATTGAGGTCGACTTCCTGTCGCTCCCCATGCGTGCCCCGCGCGTGCAGGAGCATGCTCTTGACGATGCCATCCGCGCGCCGACCATGCTCCGCGATCTTGCGCACGTTCAGGCGCAAGTCGCTCATCATCTCCTCGGCCTGCTCCCGGTCTGCCGCAGGAAGCGCCGGGGCATGGCGGTCGATCACGCGGCCCAGCTCGTCGACGATATCGCTCGAAAGATCCGCGAAGTTGTTGACGAAATTGAGGGGGTTCTTGATTTCATGCGCGATGCCGGCCGTCAACTGGCCGAGCGAGGCCAGCTTCTCCTTTACCACCAGCTGCTGCTGCGCCGCCGCCAGCGACGCGGTCATGTGGTTGAAGGAGCGGGCCAGGCTCCCGATCTCGTCCGTCGAGTCGACGGCGAGCTGCACATCCAGCCGGCCGCGGGCGACCTCCTGCGCGGCCTCGTCGAGCTTCCGGATCGGCAGGGTCACAAAGCGGAACAGCACCGTGGAGAGAAAGACAAAAAAGGCGAAGGTGGCGATGAGCGCGCCCACGATGATGCGGCGGGAGCGCTGGAAGTTGCTCTGCGCCCGCTGGGCCGCATACGCCGAGCGCTGCTTGTTGACGTCGATCAGCTGCTCGAGGCTGACGACGAGGCGGTCGTAGATCGGGCCGGCGCTGGTGAGGAGTTGCACCGGCAGGTTGCCGGCGCGCTCGGTGCCGCCGAACAGGAACGCGATGAAGAGCCCCTGATAATCGTCCCAGTGCCCATCGAACTCGGCGTACAGGCTGTCCCGCGCGACGTCGAAGACATCGAGCCGATCGGCGCCGTAGGCGACGTGTTCGAACGCATCGCGGTTCGCGTTGATCGAGTCGATCAGCGTGGCCATGCGCGCGGAGAGCCGGCTGCGTTCGAGCGAATCGTCCAGCAGTTCGTATTGAAGCTGGTAGATTCGGAGGGTGGACACATCCAGATTGATCGAAGACAGGGCGATGACAGCGGGAATCGAGCGGGCGTTGATCTCGTCGATCTCCGCCCGGAGCCGGTCCATCTGGACGATCGCATAGGCGCTGAGGCTGCCGAGCACAAGCATCATGACGCCGAACCCGACCCACTGTTTGGCGCTCAGCTGCAGATTGCGTAGTCGAAACATGGTCGGGTACCCCTGCAGGATGCCGGCGGGCGCCGGCTACTGCTGAACGGGAATGGAGTCGATGAGCACTTTGACGTCGGGATGCTGCGCGACGCGCGGGAGGCTTGCAAAACCGATGGCGCCGTGGGTCGAGGCGATGGCATCCAGCAGCGCCTCTTCGGAATCCATCGTGCGGGGCAGCTCGCCTTCACCCGTCAGCTTCCGTTTGAGCCAGATCGACCGCATCCGCGACGACGTCTTGCCCAGATAGGCGTAGAACGAGTCTCGCACCTCACCCTTGGCGCTGAGATCGACGATGACGACGGCCTCGCCGTTGTCCCAGTATTCGATGTCGCCGGCGAACAGCCGCAACAACTCGTGCTTGTCGAGCGACTCGACCGGCACCGACTTGTTCGCGACGACGGCGATCTGCCCGGTCGCCGGCCGGACCACAGCGCCCAGGAGCACCGCGGCCACCAGCGCGAGCCACGCGACGTTGGGACGATATGGGATGCGGGTCGCCATCAGAAAAACACGGATACGCCCAGCGCGAAGACGGTGAAGCGCTGATCCTCGAGCGACGTCGTCGGCCCGGCGAATCCCTGGGTATCGAGCGTTTCGGCATGGTGGAGATCCACGAATGCCACCTGCGCCTTGGCGATGACGCGGTCGTTGAGGGCGAACTTGGCGCCGGCCGTGGGGATGTCCAGCGTCGCGCGCTGCACGAGCGAATTGCGCGGCGTGGTGGGCAGATCCACCAGCAAGGCGTCTTCATCCGTCCGCCAGTAACTCACATACAGCTCCAGACGCTCCGTGGCCAGGAATCCGAGGGTCGCGTAGCCGAACATGCGGTTCAGATCGAGCACGTCCCGGTCGATGCTGAAGAAGGCGAAGATCCCCTCTGTCTCCAGGTAATACCGGCCCAGGTACACCGCCAGGTCGCCCCCCAGCCGGGTACGCGGCACCATCGTCAGGGCCTTGTCGTAATCGGGCAGCTGGTCGTCCTTGATGCCGATCAGCGTGCCGGCGCCGCGGAAGTAGTTCACGCGATCGTTGGCGACCGAAGCGCCCACCTTGATCTCGGGGCCGCCGAGCCGAAGGCGGAGCCCGAGGCGTCCACCCGCCATCACGTTGGTCGTGGTATCGACGCCGGTCTGGCCGAGCGCGCGATTCGACCGGATGTTCGGGCTGTTGCCCAGGTAGGCGGCATAGTCGAACGCATGCCGGCCGCCGAGCGGCAGCGTGCCGTAGAGTTGCAGAAAGCCGCGCTCCGGGACGTACTCATCCAGCCGGATGGCATCTTCGAGCGATGTCTCATAGACAATCGGCCGCACGATGTAGGGCAGCAAGGGCGTCCGCGTCTTGATCTCGTTGAGGTGGTTGAAGACGGGCGTCTGCAGGCCCAGCTTGATCTTGAAGCGCGCGCCGGCCTCGTAGCGCACCCAGGCTTCCTTGAGGTTCGCCGCCCCCCAGTTTTCGCTCGAGGAGAAGTTGTTCAGAAACTCGAAACTGAGGAAGGCTCTGAAGCGCGGCGCGAGGTCTTTCTGGAAAAACAGGTTGAGCTGCTGCGCGGCGAACGTGTTGTTGTCGGGGGCCTTTTCGTAGGCCTCGTGCTGGAAGACATTCTGGAAGTAGCCGAACACCTGGATCGGCGATTCTTCCTGCTGCGCCATGCCGGCGCGCGCGCAACACAGCACCAGCACAAAAGCCAGTATCCGGCGACAGACGGTGGGCATGGGGTGTCTTGTGGGTCGGAAAGCAGAGCGATTTCCGGCAATATACGGAAGGAAATGCAACCGCGCGACGCCCCATCCACCCGGCGCTATCCATCAGCCGGCACGCAGATCGCGCGACCGCATTTCCTGAAAAAGCCGGACCGACCGGTCCGCTGCCCATGTATACAGGGCGATGCGGTCTAGCACCATCGGTTCGGCCGGCGGACGGACCTGCCGGGCCCAGGCCTCGATCCGGGCGCGGACCGACGCGTCGGCCTGCCGTGGCGGCCGCGCGATGGTGAGGTGCGGACGGGGTTCATGGATCGCCGGCGGGGCGCCCGCCGCATCCACGATAGCCGCCTGATGCCGGCGCATCCATTCCACCAGCGCCCGCCTCCCCGTCTGCACCTCGAAGGCATAGGCCGACGGATGCCGGCGCGGGCCGAAGGGTTCGAGGGGCCCCAGCCGGATGGTCACCGGCGACGCCGGCGCGGCGCAAGCCACCTCCCAGGCGGCGAGGGCGCGCGCCTCACCCACCGGCCCGAGGAACGCGACGGTCAGGTGGAGGTCGGCCGGATGAAACCGGCGTATCCCCTCCGGCGCCCCCTCGAATAGCGCCTCAAACCCGGCGAGGGGGCTCGCCGGCCAGGCAATGAACCAGTTCGCTGCCATCGTCGTATGTTCTACCCGTTTTTGCGCCATAACTCCTGGTCGCGAAGCGCCGTCTCGCGCGAGCCCCCGCGGGACGGAAAGCCTATGTTGTAGGCTGACGAGACCCATCGATACACGATCCTTCCCGGTTGCCACTGCAACGCATCCCCAATCCCCAGATCGAACCCTGCATGGTCTTGCCCGCCGCGCCGCGTCGCGCCCTCGACTTCCTCCGCTGCTGCGCCTGCCTGTTCCTGTTTGTACTCATCGGCGCCGGTAGCGCATCCCCTCGTTTCGCCCGGGCCCAGCAATCAGCCGCCACCCTCACGGGCGAGATGAAACGATGGCATCCCGTCACCCTTCGCATAGACGGCCCGCAGGCCAGTGAAGAGGGTGCGCTCAACCCGTTTTCCGATTACCGGGTCGATGTCACCTTCCAGCAGGGCGCCACAAAATACGTCGTGCCCGGCTATTTCGCCGCCGACGGCGACGCCGGCGAAACGAGCGCAACCGCCGGCACCGCCTGGCTCGCCCACTTCTCCCCCCCGCTCACGGGCGTCTGGACGTACACCGTGTCCTTCGTCACCGGCCCCGATATCGCCGTGGCGGACGATGCCTCCGCCGGCTCGCCGGTCACGGGCAACGGGCTCGCCGGCTCGTTTTTTATCGGCGAAACCGACAAGTCGGCGCCCGATTTCAGGGGGCGCGGCATGCTGCGTTATGTCGGCGCCCCGTATCTGCGCTTCGACAACGGCGACTGGTTTCTCAAGGCCGGCACCGACAGCCCGGAAAACCTCCTCGCCTATGACGACATCGACGGCACCTACGGGCTCGGGGCGGACAGCTACATCAAGAGCTACGAGGCCCATCTTGGCGATTGGGAGGATGGGGATCCGGTCTGGAAAGGCGGCAAAGGCAAAGGCCTGATCGGCGCGATCAATTACCTCTCCTCGGAAGGCGTGAACGGCGCGTTTTTTATCCTGGTCAACCTCGGGCTGAGGGACAGCGAAGACGAAGGCAATGAAGACGTATGGCCCTGGATCGACCCGACCGTGTTCGACCGGTACGACGTCTCAAAACTGGCTCAGTGGGATATCGTCTTTTCGCACATGCAGCGCAAGGGGATGCTGCTGCACCTCGCCCTGCAGGAAGTGGACAACGACCTGCTCCTGAACGACGGCGACCTCGGCCGCGAGCGAAAACTGTATTACCGCGAGATGGTGGCGCGTTTCGGCTATCATCCCGGCGTGATCTGGAATATCGGGGAAGAGTTGCTCGACGGGCGCAACACCGACGCGCAGCGCAAGGCGTACATCGATTTCATCGACGGACTCGACGCCTACGATCACCCCGTCATGGCGCACTCGTTTCCGGGCACGGTCAATTACGAAAGCATCTACGGCCCCCTCCTGGGCTACCCCACGTTTTCCGGCATCTCCTTCCAGATCCACGAAGGCGGCGCCTACGCCGGCGACCTGAAGGTGTACAACAATACCCGGCTGTGGTACAACAACGCCGTCGCCGCGGGCAAGCCGTGGGTCATCATGATGGACGAGTGCTGCGGCTGGAAAAAGGGCATCCGGCCCTGGGGCGAGGATTACAACGTCGACAAGGTGCGCCAGGAGGTCCTATGGGGCAACCTGATGGGCGGCGGAGCCGGCGTCGAGTGGTTCTTCGGCGACGACGCGCTCACGCACTACGATTATATCACCGAGGACTTCCGGCCCTATGAGCTGATCTGGCGGCAGACGCGCCATGCCGTCGACTTCTTCCATACGTACCTCCCCTTCATCGACATGAAGCCCCAGACGGGCCTGACCGACGACGAGAATCACCTCGTATTCGCCAAACCGGGTGAGGTCTATGCCGTCTATCTGCGTCGCGCCAACGCGCAGGTCGCGCTGGATCTGCAGGGCCATCCCGGCACCTACACGGTTCGATGGTTCGACCCCCGGCTCGGCGGGGCGCCCTTTTTTGGCTCCGTGACCGAAATCGAGGGCGACGGCGTCCGTTCGCTCGGGCCGGCGCCGACCGTGACCAAGGACGACTGGGTCGCCCTGGTGCAGCGCCAGACGCCGGGCGCCAGCGCTACCGCGCGCGTTGTGGCGGTGCCGACCTCCGAAACCTCGTTCAAGTACGCGTTTGACGCCTCGGCGTCGACCAGCGCCGCCGGCGCTATCGTGAGTTATGCCTGGGATTTCGGGGATGGGCAAACCGGCACGGGCAAGACCACCGCGCATACCTACGCCGCCGCCGGCTACTACAACCCGAGCGTGACGGTCACGACCAGCGACGGAGTGCAGGACCGCACCGGCTTCCCGATCGTCGTGCTGCCCGTACCGGGCAACGCGGTCGCCGGCCTCAAGGCGGAGTATTTCAAGGGGATAAACTTCAGCGGCACGCCCGAAGTGCGCATGGAGCCCCAGATCGCCTACAACTGGGGGCTCGGCATCCCGATCGACCGGCTCACCGAAGACAACTTTTCGGTCCGCTGGACGGGCTACATCCAGCCCGAACACAGCGAGAACTACACCTTCACCGTCGCGGCGGACGACGGCGCGCGCGTGTGGATCGGCGACGAGCTGGTCGTCGACTCCTGGAACGCCGGCGGCTTCTCGTTCGCATCGGGCAGCAAGGCCCTCCAGGCCGACTACATCTATCCGATCAAGGTCGAGCTGCTCGAAACGACGGATCGCGCCGAAATCGCCCTCTACTGGTCCTCGCCGCATGTGACGTACCGCATCGTCGATCCGAGCCGGCTCTTTTTTGTCGACAATGCCGTCCTGCCTGTCACCCTCACCCGGTTCGAGGCCATGCCGGATTCCGGTGCGGTGCGGCTGACCTGGGCGACGGCATCGGAAACCAACAACGCCGGCTTCGCCATCGAGCGCTCGCTCGACGGGTCGACCTTCGCGCAGATCGGATACCTCGAAGGCCACGGCACCACCGCGGAGCGGCAGACCTACGCGTACGAGGACCGTCAGACCCCGGCATCGGCGTCCGTTCTGTGGTATCGCCTCAAGCAGATCGATTTCGACGGCGCCTTTACCTACTCGCAGGTCATTTCCGTGGACCGGCTTGCGCCGCAGCGCTATGCCCTCCATCGCAATTACCCGAATCCCTTCAACCCCACCACCCGGATCGCCTACGACCTGCCCGTGCAGGACCACGTCCGGCTCGCGATCTACGACATGCTCGGCAGGGAGGTCCGCGTGCTCGTCGACCAGACCCAGCCGGCCGGCCGCTACGATGTCACCTTCGATGCCGGCGATCTGCCGGGAGGCGTCTACGTCTACCGCCTGCAATCGCGGAGCGGCACGCACAGCCGGTCGCTCGTTCTGGTGAAGTAGCCACAAAAAAAATGGGAAGAGACCCTACCCCTAGAGATCTCTTCCCGGTGTGAATCTGCCCGGGATAATAGATAGGCTCCCGGTTTCCGATAGATCACAATGCAAAGTATAACACATACTTTAAGGGCGCGCTATCCCGTAAATACGCTATAGATCGGACATTCTTGGGGGGATTTTGCGTCCCTTAACCGATTTTCGTCGCCGAACCGGTCATCAACCGCAGCGTGGTACGCCACGAAATGTGTGAAGCAGCCGGCCCCGCGCCGGTCGGGTTCCGGGGCGCCGCGAGGCGGGTGACGCAGTAAACGCGCCACCCGCCACGGGGCTCCCATCGTTCTCAGCGAAGGTCGTTCGCGCCGATCAGAACGTATAGCGGACGCCGAACTGAATCTGCCAGCGCGAGCTGTAGGTCCCGATGTCGTTCAACTCGGTATTGAACAGATCGCTCTGATCCGTGATGTCGCCGTTCCGGAAGGTGTACACCGGCGTGTAGTCGCCGTTGGCCGCATCCTGGAACCGCTCGAACCGAACCACCGCAAACCGCCCGACGTCGCCGCGATCGTCCGACGGGATCAGGTAACGCCGGCCCCAATCCTTGTTCAGCAGGTTGGTGAGGTTGAAGATATCCAGCGTCACCTCGACCTTCTGGCGCCGGCCGGCGACGTTGCCGAACAACTCCTGCGCGATCTTGAGGTCGAGGATCGATTCGAACGGCGTGCGATCGCCGTTGCGGTCGGCATATTCGCCGCGATGGCTGCTCAGGTAGTCGTTGTTGTTGATGAAGGTCTCGAGCTGCGACGCCTGCTGCGCCGGCGTGAGGCCGTCGTAGTCGGTGAAGACGAGGTCGCTCGCGCTCTCGGGAATGAAGAAGAGGGACGAGTTGCGGCCGCCTTCGTTCACGAGCCGGGAGCTGTTGCCGATGGAATACGAGAACGGCCGGCCGGACTCTCCCGCGTAGTAGAGCGAAAACGTGGTGGCCAGGTTGTTCAGGAATTCCTTCCGGTAGGAAACGAGGGCGAGCACGCGCGAGCCCAGGGAGAAGTCCGAACGCGCCATCCCCGGATCGTTCGCCGTATCGACGTTCTCGACGAAGCGCCAGAGCGAGTTGAGCTGGGAGGACGTGCCGTCGTTCACGGCGAAGGCATCGCCGTAGGTGTACGAGAAGCTCGCGTACCAGTGGTCGCCGAACTGTTTCTGAAGCCGGCCCGTGACGTCGAAGGAATACCCGTCGCTCGTATTGCCCACCCAGTGGATGGCGCTGTACCGGCTGTCGATCACGTCGCTGCTCACGAACACCGGTCGCGTGTCCGGGCCATCCAGGAAAGTGCTGGCCGGCTTCCGGTTGTAGTTGGTGACGACGATGTTGTTCAGCGTTTTCGTGTACTGCCCTTCGAGGGTCCCGATCCATCCGGCGCCGATTTCGTGATCGACGGCGAGGCTGGTCCGGAAGACCTGCGGGTAACGGAAGTCGTTCGCGAAGATCTCGAGACGGCCGCTCGGGACGAGCTCGGAGGCCTGCCGGCCGAAGTCGGTCACGTCGAGCGCATTGTCCGGATCCGGGACGAACGGGATGGCGCCGCCGTCCGGCAGGGCCGTGGCGGATACCTCGCCGGTGTTGGTGCCGTTGTTCAGGAACATGCCGCCCGGCCAGACGAACGGGACGCGGCCCAGGAACACGCCGGCGCCGCCGCGGATCTGCGTCGTCTTGTCGCCCGACACATCGTAATTAAACCCGAAGCGCGGCGAGATATACGGCTGCGCCTTCGGGGTCTTGCCGG